>DASXRE010000175.1:0-6575 GCA_036506775.1 Pyrinomonadaceae bacterium
CCGCCGCCAGAATCGTGCTCGAAGGAAAGTAGTAAGCTCGATAGAACTTCAGCACGTCATCGCGGGTGATTGAAGCGACAGTTTTCTCGTCTCCACTCAAAGGGCGCGCGTAAGGATGATTGCCGTAAAAGTACGCATTGAAATAATTGCCGATGACCGCTTGCGCCTGATCTTTCGCCGCGGTGATCTCATCGGCGCGCTGCTTCAGGAGTTTGTTGACCTCGTCTTGGGGAAACGTCGGGTTGAGCAATACGTCTGACAAAAGATTCAAGCCTGCACTGATGTCCTTCTTCACAAACTCGGCAACGCCGGATGTATAATCGGGACCCGTGCTGGCGTCGAGGATCCCGCCGACGAAATCGAGCTCCGATGAAATCTGATCAGCGCTGCGAGTCTTGGTTCCCTTCCTCAAAAGCCCGGCGGTAACGGATGCCACTCCATCTCTCCCCGTCGGATCGGAAACAGACCCGGCTGTGACGATGAAGTTGAAGCTGATGATTGGGACCTCGTGCTGCTCCATCAGAAGCAGGGTCATGCCGTTTTTCAGTTTCACCTTCTTGAACGGCGGGAGCTTCAAGGCGCCGTCCACGGCATGCACAGGCGCGACTGCGGTGATCACGAGCAGTACAACAATCGAAAATATGAGAAGTCGCTTCATGATTTCTGCATCATTTCTGCATTAAGAGTCTACTTCTTTTCTCCCGTGCTGTGATTGGCTTCCGCCGCCTCCGGCACGAGCGTGGCCACCGTGCGATTCTTGTCCCCGAAGTATTTCTGCGCCACGCGCCGCACGTCATCCTTAGTCACTTTGCTGAACTCTGCGGCGGCGTTGAACAGCTTGCTGTAATCGCCAAAGAATATCTCATAAGTACCCAGCGTGTTGGCACGGCCATCGATCGTCTTCATAAGGCGATAGAAGCCTGCAAGCAAAATGTTCTTCGCCTTCTCGAGCTCACGATCCGTAATCGCTTCCGATTTCAATCTGTCAAGCTCTTCGTAGACCGCTTTCTCAATCGACGCCGGCTCTATGGCGGCCTTCGGTTGCGCGGTTATCGCGAACAACGTTGGATCGATGGCAAACTCGAAACCGCCCTCTATCGCGATCGCGAGTTGGTCCTTGTCGACTACGCGCTGGTACAAGCGCGAGCTTTGACCCGATAGCAAAATCGTCTCGAGCACGCGCAGCGCGTAATAGTCAGGACTCGCAGTTTGCGGAACGTGATAAGCGATCATCAGCATCGGCAACTGAGCGTACTTTTTCACAACCAGGCGTCTCTCACCCAACTGCTCGGGTTCTTGGGTAGTCACCTTGGGCGGCGGGTCATGCGAAGGGATGGGTTCGATATACTTCTGTGCGAGCTTAAAGACCTGATCGGCAGTGACGTCGCCGGCAACAACCATCGTCGCGTTCGACGGCGAATATCCCATTGCGAAGTGGCGTTTCAGATCTTCCATCTTCCAGTTTTCGATGTCGACCATCCACCCGAGCACCGGCCATTGATATGGGTGCGCGATGTAGGCGGTCGCCCAAATCTGCTCGTTCAATATCCCGAAATTGTTTGCGTCGACTGATGTGCGCCGCTCGGAGGCGACCACGCCACGCTCGGATTCAATCATCTTCGGATCGAAACTCAGGTTTTGAATTCGATCAGCTTCCAGATCGAATATCAGCTCGAGCGACGAGCTTGGGAACCAATCCTGATAAACGGTCACGTCGTAGCTGGTATAGGCGTTATTCCTTCCGCCCGCCGCTTCCATCACGCGATCGAACTCGCCAGGACCGTATTTCTTCGCGCCGTTGAACATCATGTGTTCGAAGAAATGCGAGAGGCCGGTCGTGCCGGTGTGCTCGTTCCGCGAGCCGATGCGATAGAAAATGTACATGGTCGCGCTTGGAATCGAGTGGTCTTCCTGCACTAGAATCTTCATTCCGTTCTTGAGCGTGTGGGGTTTGATCTCGAAGCTCTGTGCCTGTGCTCCGGAAGATGCGAGAAAGAGCACCACGACGGCGCTGATTGCAGCGAGTGTTTGTTTCATCGATGCGCTCCTCAGACGAGCATTCAAACGTTAGCGGATGGACAAGGCACTAGCAAGGTTCGTCTGCTTCAATACGATCCGCTTCGCAATCCGTCTCCGACGCATCGTCTAGCGATCATTTGGAACCGTGCCGATTCCGGCTACATGGCTTATCATATCGCGGGAGGAACCGGAATGTCTGCGCCAAGACAAATGATGATTTCGGTTGTAGCAGTTACGTTGGCGTTGACTTGGCCCTCGCGCGCACGGCAGGATGACGAAATGTTTCAGACGCGCGTCGCGAAGGTCAGCGCGATTGAGTATCACTTTCGGGTTTTTGCGCCAAGAGGTTGGTCGAAGAAAAAGAAGTCGCCAGTGATTCTCTTTCTTCACGGAGCCGGCGAGCGAGGCGATGACAACACGGCTCAAACAAGAGTCGGCATCGCACCTGCGATCATCCGGCAGCAGACGAGTTTCCCGTTCGTCGTCGTCTTGCCGCAGTGCCCGAAGGATCGCTGGTGGACTGAACCTGAGATGCAGGCGCTGGCTTTGAAAGCGCTGGACGATGCGGTCAAAGAATTCAGCGCTGATCCGAAGAGAATTTATCTGACAGGATTATCGATGGGCGGCTACGGCTCGTGGGTTATTGCTGCCAACAATCCCAAGAAATTCGCGGCGATTGCAGTGGTATGTGGAGGAGTTCGCCCGCCGCCGCGATTGAACCTACCAGAAACGGTTCGGCCGACTGAGGCTTCCGATGATCCATATGGCGCGGTCGCGTCGAAGATCGGCAAAACTCCAGTTTGGGTTTTTCATGGCACCGCTGATCCGGTAGTGCCAGTCACGGAGTCTCGTAAAATGGTTGAGGCGCTGAAAGCGATCGGCGGAAGCGTGCGTTACAACGAATACGACGGCGTCGGTCACAACTCATGGGACAAAGCCTATGCTGAACCGGAGGTGTTTCCGTGGCTTCTGTCGCAACGGAAGAGGTAGCGATAATGTGAGTTGTCGTTGCTTCTCATTAACCCAACTTCTTCAGTTGGGTGTTACGAGGGCCGCCGATGATCAGTCTCTCTTGTTTGCCCGTCACCCAACTGAAGTTGGTGTTAATGATCTCCATTTTCCGCTTCGCTATTTCGCGTAGTATCCTTTGCGCGTTCGTACCGCAGCATCCGGGCGATTGACCAATACACGGACGCGCCGAAACGTTCCGTCTCGTTCCGGGTTTGTCGGGTAATATCCAACGCTGTAAACCGTACGAATCGACGCGGCAACCTGTTTGTAAACGCCCGAAAGGTCGCCCGCTTTTTCTGCCTTGAACATCTGGCCGCCGGTAAGCTCGGCAATCCGTTCGAGCTGATCGCGAGCGATGGCGTATGCTTCCGACGTGCTGTTGCCGCGCTCGAACACCTCTTCGTATTCCGTGTCGAGATAAATTGGAAAAGTGAGCACATCCGACTCTTCAAGCCTGCGCGCAAGTTGATTGAACGAGACACGCGTCTGCATCGGGTTGTAACGGTCCAACGAGCTGTCCACACCATCAGTCATAACCACGATGGCGTTGCGTTGACCTCCGGTCCCGCGCAGCGTGTCGACCAGCGCGAACCACATCGCTTCGTAGAACACGGTGCCGCCTTGTGACCGGTCGATCAGCTTGATCCGCCGCTTCAACTCCTCGCGATCACCAGTCAACTGAGACACGACGCGGATCTGGTCAGTGAAAGTCACTACCGCGACTCTGTCTTGCGGACCCACCACATCAAGAAAGCGAAGGGCAGCAGACTTGATGATATCGAGCTTGTCTTTGATTGATCCCGAAAGATCGAGCGCCAACACCAAATTGAACGGCGCAGTCGAAGGCTGGAAGAACTCTATCTTCTGCTGTTTCCCGTTCTCCGCGACTGCGAAGTCCTCTTTCTTCAGATTCGCTAAAGCAACTCCTGCGCGGTTGGTGACCGAGACGTTCAAGTTCACGAGGGCGGCTTTCAGCACGATTGCTTCGTTGTCGTGGTCTCTGTTCGCTCCTGATTCACTTGCCGGTGAGGTCGTCGACGCGTAGTCTCCGCCACTCCTTTGCAAGACGGGCGGCCTGGCCGCGCGAGAATTACTTTCATCTCGATCGCCCTCCACGTCAGCCTCAGTCGCCATGCGGCCTGTCTTCGATCGCAGTTCGACATCGCTGTCCGACCTGGTGGCTAATCCCGTCGAATCGTCCTGCGATTGGTTGAACAGCGGATTCGAATTGCGAGCAGGAGTTGTTGACGGGGCGGGAATAATTCTCACTCGCAAACCGGAATTGCCGCCGCTGGTGTTCTTAGCAGCGCGATCACGCTCCAGTGGACCAACGCGTGAATGACTCGTTCCATTATCGGCGCGGTCGTCCCCGGCGAAGACAACAGAACCGCTTCCCGCATTCGAATTTGTGCTGGTCGCGGTGCCGGGAGATGACTGGTCGACGCCCGTAATGTCCGCCTCTTCTTTGGATTGATCATCACGCGAGGTGTTTGGCGGCGCATTCGACGGTATTATTCGAACGTTCAGCCCGGAGTCTCCACCGCTCGTGGTTCGCTGCTCGCGAGGGCGAACAAACGGGCCGCTTGTCGTCGTCGAATTCGAATTGTCGCTTCGATCGCTCCCGGCAAAGACGACAGACCCACTTCTCTGGGAGTTTCGGCCTTTTCCGTTTCCGGCCAAGGCATCGCGCTGCTCGACTGAGGGGGGCGTGCTTGTGCTGGGCTGGTCTTCAGAAGAAACGTCCGCCGAGGTCGAAGTTCCCTTTGCTGCGGCGACGACGGTCTCTCTGCTCGCCAGTTTTGCGACAGCAGGGGCCGGTGTCAGCGTGACGTTTCCGCTGTGGCTGTTGCAGGTCACCTGCGCCACACCGGTTCCAAGTTGCCCTCTGAGGCTGCGCGTGCCGATGCGCTCCACAGAATTCAGCGGCATCATCGATCGCACAATTCCCTGCGCCGATCGCAAGGTCACGCGGGCGTCTTCATTGGACGGCATTCGAAAGGAGATGTTGCCGCTGGTGGTCTCGATTACTGCGCTTGCCAGAGACCCCGCGACCTCGACCGGCCACACGCCGCCCGTCAGTTGAAGACCAGAATCGGCGGGCACGTAAAGCGTCAAATCAACGCGGCCCAACGCGGGTTTGCACTGCACGATGACCGAATTCTGCGCGCCCATCAGGACGAGATCACTGGCATCGATGCCGCTGGCCGTTGGCGTCTTCTTCTCGGCGACGATGCGGACGGTTTGATCCTGCCAGGTTTCAACGCTGATCGCTCCTCGCGAGTTCTCGACGATGACCTTACCCTTGGGTTTCAACACAAATGTTTCGACTCGGACTGAAGAGCCTTGGCCGTACAGCGTCGAAACTGATGCGGCTGCTAAAGTGAGCAAACAGACGAGGCGAATAGCGTTTCGTCCAGTGGGGGCTTGAATTCTCATAGCTTACCTCCGCCAAGTGACTCGAAGAGCCAACTCAGTAATTGCGGCCACAGATGAACGAGCGATCGCTGCGGCGTTAAATCGACTGGTGACTTGATTCTGGCCAACAGATATCTGAGAGTCAAATGCGAAACATGTTACCCATCTGGGTAAAGGCTGCCGAACCGCGCGAAGCAACCTTCGGCGCTTATCCAAAACCATCGATTATGGCGCTAACACATGTTGGCAAGTTCACTCGTTCCTCGGATTGACGAATGAATGCGAGTACCTGTGTCTGTGTCGCGGTCCAGCTAGATTGTCGGTCGCGCGCTACCGTTCGGGCGAGCGTTGTAACCCGGGCGGTGTCGCACGGCGATCTCATCACGCCCTTTCACACTGACTCGCACCCTGCGATAGCCGCCATTCGAAAGCGGGTTGGTTGGGTAGTAGCTTATGACGTACACGTGCCTAAGCTCATCCGCGATTCTTGATGCCACTCGGCTCATGTCGCCGATGTTCTCGGCGTCGTACACGGGCCCGCCCCCGGCGGCGGTTATGTCGCTCATGAAATCCCCGCCGTGATTTTTTCGCCGTGGCCACGACTGGACCGCAGCGTTGCCACCCGAATTTGAATCCGAGAGATTGAAGGGACCTCGGCGGCGAGGTGTCGGCCACGGAAACGGCAGCGGAATCGGTAGGCGCGGGAATGGGTTTCGAGGGATCGTGCGAGGCCACGGGTCTACCCTGACTCCCCCTCCCCCGCCGGTGCCGGGATAGCGCAGCCCGTAAACCAACACGTCGGATTCGCCGACCAGGTTGACCGCGTCATCGTAACTTGCGCGGCTGCTGGTCGTGTCTTCGCCGTCGGAAAAAAGTATCAACGCCTTGCGGCCTTCGATGTTGCGGAGCTTACGGTCGACAGTTTCGTAAACGGCGTCGTAGACGCTGGTGCCCGAGCCGGTCCTTGTTCCGCGAATAGCCCATTCAAGCTGGCGGCGGTCGTTCGTAAAATCCGTAAGGTAGTGTATTCCCCGGTCAAACGCCACCACCATCACTCGATCCTGACTACGCAACTGCTGCACAAATTCGATCGCCGCATCCTGTATGTCCTTGACGCTTCCTGCGACGCT
>DASXRE010000176.1:0-13952 GCA_036506775.1 Pyrinomonadaceae bacterium
AGAATGTAAGCACGAGGAGAGAGGATCGGAGCCAATCGTCTGTAATCCACTCCGAACTTCCATTGATGCGACCCGTTGGTGAATGAAAGCGTATTGACGATATTGATCTGACGCTGCGTCGCAGCGGCATCATTGACCATCACCTGCGGCAAGAAAGGAGATGATAAACCACTCAATGAGAAGGTCCCACCCGCATTCCAGTGACTCCCAGGCGGGACGAATTCAGCGGGCAACAACAATTCCCGTGGCAGCGGAACTGTTCCGCCGAAACCATCCTGTCGCTGAAAGAACTTACCCCGATTGATACTGTAATTGAACCTCAGTTCATTGCTCGCCGCGGGCGTAAAGATCATTGTCGAGCCAGCGGTAAGTACCTGCTGTCGCAACTCAGTGACGTTTGTTGTGCCGAGGTTGCTTTGTCCGTCGCGACGCGCGCTGCTCGACGGTGCGAAATTGTATCGCCCAAACACCATGAAGTGGCTGTTGAGGGTGTGATCGAGTCGAATGCTCGTCGCGTTCAGCGCGCTGGCATCGGAATAGCCTGCGGAGAACTCAGCGAAGCCGTTCGCAAGGACGCGCCCATTAGGAAGCGGAAACGCCTGAAGGATCGGCCGCATGCCTGGCGCTGCAGTTTGTCGCAAACCAAGCGACGGCACGTTGGTCAAGGCGAACTTTGGATTGCGCAACCTTAGTCCCTCGTACGAGAAGAAAAAGAAAGTCTTGTTTCGGCCGTCATACCATGGCTGAGAACCACCCTCACCGAAACGTGGCAGGAGTACTGGACCGCCGAAGGTTCCACCAAAGCTGTTCTGACGTTCAGGCGGTCGCGCCTGTCCTGCCCGGTTGGCGAACCAGTCGTTCGCGTCGAGCTTGTCGTTACGCAAGTACTCGAAAAGCGATCCGTGGAATTCATTGCTTCCGGAACGCGTGATGATTGATATCTGACCGCCGGGAGAACGGCCGTATTCAGCCGAATAGGTGGACGTTTGCACCTGAAATTCCTGCATCGCGTCCACTGAGACCATACTGTTGGTGCCCCCAAACGTCGTCAGAGCCGGTAGCGTGCCGCTAGTGGCTTGCCCAGGAACGGATCCTCCGCCATTGCTGGTGTTCGCGCTCACTCCATCCACCGTGAAATAGTTTGCATTGGGACGTTGCCCATTGACGCTAAACTGACCACTGCTGCCGTTTAGCGAACTCGGAACGATCACCACTCCCGGAGTAAGCGCAATCAGGGATTGAAAACTTCTGCCGTTCAGAGGCAGGTTAGCCACGAACTGCCGGTCAACCGTCGTTCCAACTGCCGGTGACTCATCTATCAGCGCCTGAGTGTCGAGAACGTCTACTGTCTGTCCAGTTAAGGTGCCAACCTTCAACTGCATTTTTAACGCGACGCGATCATTCACATTCAAGATGACGTCGCGCGCTTCAGCGGTCGTAAATCCTTCACGTTCGGCCTTTACGGTGTAGTTACCCGGCGGCAGGAGTGGCACCACAAAAGCCCCGTCGCCGTTGGTCACAGCGGACCGCTGGAATCCCTGCGCGATGCTGATCACGGCGATGTTCACGCCGGGAACAACGGCATCGTTCTCATCGGTCACTGTACCCGTAAGAGTTGCGGTAGGACTCTGCGCCCTTACCACTGATACGCTGGCCAAACCGAGCAGCAGCAGAAAGAACGAACTAACAAGCAGACGCCGAAAAAATGGACCAGCGAGGGCCGGCAAGATCAAACGACAAGGCCCGTGCGGGCGAAACCTTCTCAGGTTCAGTTCATCGTGAGGACAGACAGTCGGACAGACTTCTGGGCTGCTGGGCATTTGCTCTCCTCCTTCTCCTGTGGTCAGTCACGCCCCCTGGGCGACAAGGCGTGTTAGTTTGTCTTTCAGCCCTCTCGTCCTGCCCTGGACACGCACGACCGAGGAGCTGAGCGGCGCGCTACCGGGAATACTGCGAGATCCGCTCTGACAGTCTCGCTGCCGCTTCCAGATTGCGCCTGAACTGAGTCGACTTGAATGCTGCCG
The DNA here is from genome assembly GCA_036506775.1 of Pyrinomonadaceae bacterium. Lineage (GTDB taxonomy): Bacteria > Acidobacteriota > Blastocatellia > Pyrinomonadales > Pyrinomonadaceae > PSRF01. The sequence continues at coordinate 2,025 of DASXRE010000176.1, forward strand.
CTGAGCTTTGCGTGGAAATAGTGAAAGCCTGACCGATCGCCTCGTTACTGGCGATTGCTAACCGGTGCAGACGTTCCACCGCACGAGCTAGATCCGCATCGCTACTGATTGCAAAATCTTCGATCACATCCGGGGAAGTTTCAGACAGGAAGACCGGTTGCAGCTCACGACGCAAAGCAGCAGTCTCACGCGCGTAGGCGCTCGCGTGCTCGCCCATCATCTCGAGCCACTTCGATCGCGCGTCCGGCGCGACGGCGCGCATGTCGACGCGCGCAAACCGCGATACCAGTCGCTTCAACTCGACCGCGTGGAATAACGCGCGATAGCCGTGATTCACGACACGAGATGAATAAGTCCGCACCGCCTCATCCAGAGCTTCGCCACTCAGACCACGGTTCGAGTAGTAATTGCGCAACTCGTCGTCTACCGCGATCGTGTTCGCAGTCTCTTTAACTTCCCTGACTGATTGTGTGCCTGGCGCGGTTTGCTGCTTGCTCGCTTCAGCGACCGTCTGAATCTGAATCGTGACTGCCGGATTGTGACGGACAGGTCCCAGCGCACGCAGAAATTCTTCGCGCCGCGCTGCGTTCTCAACTACTCCCTCAACGCGCAGTGACCCACTCGCGCTGCGCGTGAGGGTGACTTGCTCACTCCGGTCGGCCTTAACGTGATTGAGCAAGTATGCAACGTCAACTTCGAGCTCCGCCGAGGCGAAAGCCGTCGTCGACGTGGAGGAGGCTGGACCAGTGCCGAGCTTCCGGAGCCCCGAATCTCCGGTGCGGCTGGCCGAAGCCTCTCCTGCCAATTCCGGTTCGATCTCAAAGACACCCGGAGCGACATCTTCCGTGTGCAGGAGATCGAACTTCGTTTCCACAAACTTGTATTCGCGTAGCTCGTCACCACGCTGCACCACCAGCGTCTGCTCGATTGCATGAAGATCAGACCTGGCTAACGTCAACGTGGCCTTCACCAGTCGACTCGCGCCGACGGTCTTCCCTTTTTCAAACGTCACCACATAACCGGCCGCATCCTGCCGCACTGCCGCGGCTCCGGCATCGGCAATGATTGCGTTGAACTGTGTAGCCAAAGGCGTCAGTTGCCAGACGTCATCCAGATCGAGCAAGAGACCATCTGGAGTTGCGCCTCGTGGTTGTGGACCTTTCGAGTGGTGGTGATAGACGACGCGGCTGCCGTCCGCGCTTTGTGTCGATACGGCGAGCAAGCGGCCGCCATCGTCATACAACCGCTGGATACGTTGCCGTCGATCGTAGTTCTCCCACGACTCGACGGTCTGACGCGAGATGACTGCACCCTCACTCGAACGGCGGATCTCCAGATTTATTGAGCGGTGACCGACGCGATTCGCAAGCTGTCCTCGATCTGTCTCCGCAAGGGCGGCTCGAGCAAGTAACGTCGTCGCACTCGGTGTCGTATTGAGGCTGGTCTTATAGAACCACCACCCGCCAGTCGCCAGAGCCATTAGCAGCACGACCAGCAACGCTGGTGATTTCCACGAGCGGCCGCCATAAACGTAAGCCGGCTGACCCGACAAACCGAGCGAGGTCATGGACGTTGAAGGCGATGCTTCCTCCGCGACGCCAGTACGGCGCTGCAAAGCATTCCTGAGCGAGCCAAAGAAATGTCGGGCCCAGGACAAACGATCATGAACTCCGCGTTCACTAATGTCGTGCACGATCGTGAGGGGTGAGGACAGAAAATTTTCGACCGCACACTCAGCCGCGGATAAATCCTTTGCTCCCGGATTGTCGTAGACGACGTGGAGTGCTGGTCCATCGTGCATCCGGAAGCAAACCGCAAGTATGCGTCCGTCGCTCAGTTCGATCTCAGCCCACTGGTCGGCTTCCACTACGGCGTCGCTAATACTCAGGAAGAGAAGCTGGACGTCCTGCTCACTCAGCACCTCGATAAACTCGATCGGCTCGTCACACGCCAGGTTGAGATTAAGCTCGCTTAGCTCTGAACTTACTTTCAGCGAACTCAGTTGCGCTCCGTTGACGGCGATTCGCAGTTCACTCGGTTTGTGCTCACGGGTCTCGCGGAGCTGATGTTTGAATTTCACAGGTACGGAGGTGGGCGCGCCACCTGAGCCGCCGCCACCCATAGGATCTTGCGGCGGCTCATCGTGCGAACAGTCCTCGGCGGGATAACGTTCTTCCAGCAACGGCAGTCCAAGCGTGGCATTAACAGAGTCCAGACACGATCGACAGCTAACCACATGGGCCAGTTCGGTCGTCGATAACGCCTCAGTTCTGCCCGCCGTATAAGCTGCCAGAAGGTCTTCTCTTGATAAACAGGTTCCCTGGCGCGACTCGAAGATCATCGCGCGCAACGCAAGCATGAGATCGCAATCAGACGATGGATATCTGGCCCACGGGTGAGTCGCCGTGGTCTTCGTGTCGACAAATCGCAGCCGTGCCGGATCTTCGATGAAGACCTTCACTTCACGGCGCGCAAGCCGTTGCCACTGATCCACGCAATGGCGGTTACTACTGAGAATGCTGGCTATTTCAGTCGGGAAGTAATCCAGAAAGAACCTGAGAATGAGAACACTGCCGGCTCTTGACGACTCTTTTCTGAAACATGCATAGGCGCAGATCTGATGCAACTGTTCCGCAGCCTGCATGCGGCGCGGGGGTTCGATTGCTGTCCAGCCGAGACGAAACGTATCGTAGTCAGCAATCGAGAGCGCCGTATCATGCAGGCGTTGCGCCAGCCGCGTCATGCGGGAGATGTACATATTGCGCAACACTCGTCGTAAGTAGCCATCGATGTTTTCAATCTCTTCCAGTTGCGTGCGGGCGAGCATGAACTGGACGAATGCATCCTGCACCAGGTCCTCAGCCGACTCCCTTTGCTGATGCGTCAGGCGCATTGCCCACGCGAGCAGAGTCTGGTACCGCTCCGTAAAGAGCTGTTCTCGACTGGTTTCCGACTGGGCCGCGGTGCGGCGTTGATCCAACATTCGGGTTCTGGGCTTCCCTGATTAAGTTGTCTTTATGACTATTTCTTGAGGGTGAATCTCAAACAGAAAGATCAAAATAAATCGAAGTGAGTGAAGAACTTAGCGGCTGCTTGACGATACTAATCCGACCACGCCGATTTTATGATCCGAGCGTGCGCGTGATCGAAATTTTGGGGTACTGAAAGCCCTGGTGTTAAGTAGTTACTAAGTCCAACACTCCAGTGCCCAGCCCTCATGCTATACCCAGTTGCGTATAGTTGACAACTTCTGTCTGTTTCAAGCTACGCTCTCTGGGGAGCGATTAGGGGCTGGAACGCGAACAAAGTGGGTAGAACTATTTGATAGCCCAGCTTCTGAGCAGCGAGCTGAGCGATCCCCAGTTGGCCGCGGAAAATATCTCACGAGACCGACGATGTCAACCGAAAAACGTCGATTTCAACGGCCCGGGCGGCGCGTCTTTTCGCCTGCGGCCGCCGTAAAGATCCTCAAGCTTGCGCCACGTCTTTATTCGCGTTAGCGAACACGGCGGCGCATATCCGAGTCGCTCCGCCTTGATCGCCAACCCTGCATAACTCAGGGTCGTTCCGGTTTTGAGTTTCAGATGAACCAGAGTTTTCGGCAGGCACTGGTCTCTTCCAACACGGAGCAGGCGCATGTGCTTGATGAAATCCTGATCCGGGAAGATCAGTTCAGCCGCAAAGATCTCCGCACCAACTTCCACTGTCTTACTCAGGTTCGACTGATCGCAATAAGAGATGCCCAGATCGCGATCACGAAAGAAGTGTTTCAGCTCGTGGGCCATCGTGAAAACCATCGGGTCCTGCGGCAAGCCGCTTGCGAGCATCACAGTAGTTCCAAGGTGATCACTAATAAAGGCACCGCGCAAGTTTCTCAGCCGATAGGGCCACGAGTCGATCACAATGCCGTGACGGTCGTAGATGCGTCTTAGATCACTCGCGAGCACACGCGGAGAACGCAGACCGTGCTCGGCTCTCCCTTGGCGCGCAAGGAGTTTGAGGTCTTCGTAGTAAGCCTGCCGGTTCACTTTTGCCTACCTTCCTTGCGGCCCGGCTTCGGGCGAGTTTTGCCCTGATAGATGCCGCGTGCGCGACGAAACTCGGCATACTTTCGCAGCTCTTCCAGATCGGAGGGATGCAATTGCCTCGCGGTGCGCAGGAGTGCCTTCAGATTCTCGTCTTCATCGTCGTCAACCAGCTCTGGTGGAAAGAACGACATCATCGAGACTCCGAAGAAGCGCGAGACGCGCTCGAGATCTTTCAGACTCGGCCGATACGTTCCTGTTTCCCAACGCGAAATTGTATTGGGTGCTATTTTCAAAAGCGCGGCCAGTGACTCCTGAGACAGTCCTTCGCCGCTGTTGTAACTAATGCGCAGCTCTTTGATTCTTGCCGCGACGTGGTCCAGCAGGTCCATTTTGTTTTACTCTTTCTCATCCTGAATGAGGACAGCATTTAACTAATATCGTTGACAAGGTGATGAGGCGCGCGTATTATACGCGAGCGGCAATTAATTTCAATGGTATCGAGTGGTACCTGAGTTTCAGCCCAGAGTTAAGACGATTAACTGAACGTGTTACCTCACCATGAATAATCCTTTCTTCCGCAAACGAGTTTTCCTGGCTTCAATTTCAACCGGTCACACTTCTTATATTCTTGCTGAAGTTGAATCGAGTCGCGGCGGTGAATACAAGTGGGGCCATTGCATGCTGACGATTGCTGACTGCCGGCAGCGTATTCAGCTCGAGTTTTTTCTGGGCACCGTGCGGGCACGACGAGAGAGCCTGAAGAAGCTGGACCTGCTGTTGAAGGTCCTCGGCTCGTTTCGCAACGCGCTCCTCGCGGAGGCTCAGCTCATCACTGAATACGAGCGCACAGCAAAGCGTGGCGGCTCAAAGAAGCTGAAACCCAAAGCGCAGTGAGCTCCGATTTCCCTTCTCTGGCATTTCGTTTGCGCTAACCCCTCTTGCGCATTTAAATAGTGATTTGGAAGAGAACATCGGCGTTGTTCTCTGTGTCTCTGTGCCTCTGTGGTTAATTGGTGGCTGGAGCTAACACAGAGGCACAGAGACACAAAGAACTCAGGGCTGCTCATGGAGCTGACACGCGGAAAACAACAGGCACCTTGGTGGTTTGATGGTGACACGGAGATCTGTAGCTCCTGCCATCAATCGTATGCATATCAAACGGGCTCTTACTGTCTCGATTGTGACGCAAACGTCTGTTCACTATGCGTACAGGAAACTTTCTCGGTCGAGCTTCTCTGCCACGGCTGTGAGACGGCTCGTTCTTCGGCAAAGGAGTCACGATAATGGCGGCCCGCGCAATCTGGAAGGGCCAATTGAAAGTCGGCACGACGAAGGTTCCGGTCAAGCTGTATTCGGCCGTAGAAGACAAGACCGTTCGCTTTCACATCCTCGACGACAAGAGCAAAGCACGCGTCAAGCAGCACATGGTCGATCCGGATTCCGGTGAAGAAGTAGCCGCGGAAGAGATCCAGAAAGGCTACGAAGTCGAGCCGGGCAAGTTCGTGATTCTCACCGAGGAAGATCTCGAGAAACTCGCGCCACCGGCATCGCGCGACATCGAAGTCGTCGAATTCGTACCGCAGGACGAGATTAGTCAACAGTGGTACGACCGGCCTTATTACCTTGGCCCCGATGGCGACGAGAAAGATTACTTTGCACTCGTCGAAGCGCTCAACAATAAAAAAAGCGAAGGCATCGCTCACTGGATGATGCGCGGAAAATACTACGCTGGTGGACTGCGCCCGGTAGACGATTACCTGTTTCTCTTCACGCTGCGCGACGCGGAAGAGGTCATCCTGGCCGATCAGCTACCAAAGCCGGCAGGCGCTGCGCCGACGCAGAAAGAGTTGAACATGGCGAAGCAGCTCGTCGAGATGCTTCAGGGAGAGTTCAATCCGAAAGACTACAAAGACGAGTACCGCAAGCGGGTGATGGAATTCATCGAACGCAAAGCCAAAGGTCACGCGCCTCGGCTGCGTCCGGTGAAGACGAAACGCCAGGCTGCCGCACTCGACAACGTGCTTGCCAAGAGTATTGCGGCATTGAAGAAGGAGAAACGGGCTGCCTAGAACCGCACGAAAACAACAGCAGGTCGCTGAAGAAGAGAGCGCCGGCGCCAGACCGTTTTGGTCGGGCACGTTGACGTTTGGTCTGGTGAGCGTGCCGGTAAACCTCTTTCCGGCGGCGCGCGGTGGTCGCGCGTCGTTGCGCATGCTTGGTCCAGACGGGCAACCGCTCGCGCGCCGCTACTATGCAGAGAAGACCGGCAAAGATCTCGACGCTGACGAGGTGGTGCGCGGATACGAGATTAAGAAGGACAAGTACGTAGTCGTCACTGACGACGAATTGGAGCGCCTCGAACCAGAGAAGACGCGCGACATTAATCTGACGCAGTTCGTTCCGGCCGACTCCATCCCGCCACTATATTTCGAACGCGGCTATTTTCTGACGCCCGCGGCAGGTTCAACGAAAGCTTACAGGCTGCTCGCTGAGACGATGGAGAAGAATGGTCTCGCGGGCATCGCCACCTTCGTCATGCGCGGCAAGGAATACCTCGTGGCGATCTTTTCGGAAAGAGGAATTCTGCGCGCGGAGACGATGCGCTTCCCCGACGAGATTCGCTCGCCGGACGACGTCGGACTGCCGAAAAAGAAAGAGGCGCCCGCCGCCACCGTGCGCAAGTTTGAAAAACTCATCACCACGAAGTCGAAGAAACAGTTCTCGCCGACCAAGCTGGCCGACAAACAGACTGACGATCTGTTAAAGCTGGTGAAGAAGAAAGAAAAACAACGCGGCAGCGTCGTGCGAGTCGAGTCCGAGGCTGACGCGGATCACAAGGTGATCGACCTTGTACAAGTGCTCAAGAAGAGTCTCGGCGGTAAAAAGTAATCGTGGCAGCGCCACAAAGAAGCACAAAAGAATCTGCCTGAACTTGTGCCTTTTGTACTTCTTGTGGCTCTACTTCGAGTCGATATTCACGGCGATCATCCGCCACCTGCCCTGTTTGAACCTGACCACACTCAACAAACAGCGCGTGGCATGTCCCGCGAGAATCGCGATCCAGATGTCGATGGGATCCAGCGTGCTCGTCTGCTGAATCACAAAACACGTACCGAGCGGCACAACAATCTGCGAAATGATCGAAATGTAGAGCGGACTGCGCGTGTCGCCAGTTCCCTGCAATCCGCCTGTGTAAGTCAACGCGACCGCGATGAACAAACCCGATAGACTGAGGACGCGCAAAAGTTGAACGCCGATCTCAACCACGTCCGGTTCATTCATACCGAAGATCGCGAGCAGTTGCCGCGGAAAGAATAGAAAAAAGAGTCCGACAAACATCGCGCCCGCAAATCCGAAACGTGCTGCAACGTGTACCGCGGCATTGGCGCGATCCGGCTGACCCGCACCCAGATTCTGTCCGGCAACGGCAGCGGCCGCGCCCATCAATCCCACTGAGGTCCACGTCACAAGCGAAAAGAGTTCGGTGTATGACACGGCAAACGCCGCCTGCGCCGCAGCACTCTGCGCCAGGGAACCGATAAACGAGAGCATGAACACGCCACCGATGTTCATCGCGATACCCTGAATTCCTGTCGGCAGACCAAACCGGAAGATCGCTTTGATGATGCTCCAATCGGGACCAAAGCGCTGGCCAAAGCTCTCGCCCGGGGCGCCTCGCGGAATTGAGACCACCCAATCGCCGCGCCACAGTTTTCCCAGCGAGTAAAGCGCGATCGCGCCCGAGGCGATGCACGTGCCCATCGCCGCGCCTTTGGTGCCAAACTCGGGAATGGGACCGAGCCCGCGAATGAGCGCAATGTTCAGCACCAGATTGAGCACCGTCATCGTGATCCCGAGGATCATCGGTGTGCGTGCGTCGCCGGCAGAGCGCAACGCGCCGCTGAGCATGAAGTAGATCATCATGCCCAGACTGAATACAAACATGATGCGCAGAAACGGCAACGCCTCCGCTTTGACGTCCGGCGCCGCGTGCACAAGGTTGAGCAGACTCGGCGAGACGAAATAACCAATCGGCGCCATCACGCCAAACGCGATGAAAATTGAAGTGAGAAACGCCTGGTACACCGTGCGATTCACTTTCTCTTCGTCACCGGCGCCGGCGAAACGCGCTACCAGTACACTCATCCCGGTAAACAGCGAAGAGATAAACACGATGACTACGAGAAAGATTTGCCAGCTCACGCCGATTGCGGCGTTTGCTTTGTAGCCGACCAGACGTCCGACGAGCACGTGGTCCACCATGCCCTGCAAGCCGCCGATCATATTTGTGAGCATCGTCGGCCACGCGATCTTCCAAACGGCCGATTGCAGCGGCCCTTCGACAATCGAGCGATCGAATCGTGATTTACCGGAGACTTCCTTCAAGCTGTCGTACCTTCGTTAACAGTCGTGGATTGCCAATCTTCTCTGCTACCGCTGCAAACTCGGGCGTCGCACCCCGCCAGTGCAAATCGTCGATGTCTTCGAACAGCGGCGCATCTGTCTTCAAAATGGCAAGCTCCTTAAATAACAACGCGAGCGGGCGATTTGTTTCACTGAGAACTTCAGGTGGAAACTCCTCCAGCGGTCCATAGCGATTGATCAACTGCGCCGCCGTCTTTGGCCCGCACCCGGAAATGCCGGGATAACCATCCGCTGAATCACCGACCAGCGCGAGATAATCAGGAATGAACCGCGGCTGCACACCAAACTTCGCCCGCACTCCTTCCTCATTACGAATCACATTGCTTCGCCGATCGATCTGCACGACCCGATCGTCAACAACGCACTGCGCCAGGTCTTTATCCGGCGTCCAGATGCAAACCTTCTCCACCCGTTCATCACGCTCAGCAAGATAAGCGGCGGACGCCAGAGCGTCATCGGCTTCCAGTTCGACCATGGGCCAAACGGTCACGCCCATCGCCAACAGCGTCTCTTCAAGGGGCACAAACTGCGCGCGCAGCGCCGGCTCGATCCCCGCTCCCGTTTTGTAACCGGGCCACAACGTGTTACGAAACGATTCAATGATGTGATCCGTCGCGACGCCGACGTGCGTGGCGCCGTCGTCAAGCAATTGCGCCACCGTTGTTAAGACGCCGGAAACAGCGCCGTAAGGTGGATCAGTTTTCTTGAAACGGCGGATTCCGTAAAAGTGTCGGAAGAGTTCGTAAGTGCCGTCGACCAGATGAACTATCATTTTTGTTGCGGGCAGCTTAAAAAATTTCGACCCAACTGTCGAATCCGGTGTTTCCCGTTCGATTAACCAGTGGAAGTCGGAAAATTACCAAGGAGAAACAAAGATGCGAGTAATGGTCATAGTAAAGGCAAACGAGGAGTCTGAAGCGGGAGTCATGCCGAGTGAAGAAATTTTGGCGGCGATGGGCAAATATAACGAGGAACTGGTGAAGGCCGGAGTCATGCTCGAAGGCGAGGGACTGCATTCGTCGTCGAAAGGCAAGCGAATCAAGTTCTCCGGCAGCAACCGGATTGTTACTGATGGTCCATTCGCCGAGACACGCGAACTCATAGCCGGATTTTGGCTGTGGAAGGTGAACTCGATGGACGACGCGGTCGAATGGTTGAAGCGCGCGCCGTTTGACGGCGGTACGGAGATCGAGATTCGCCAGGTGTTTGAAGCCGCAGACTTCGGCGACGAATTCACGCCCGAACTGCGCGCGCAGGAAGAGCGGGTTCGCGCCGAAGCCGCGAAGTTGAAAAAGTCTTAATCCGTGGCTAAAAACCGAAACGCACTTGTACTTGAATGCGTCTGTTTCCAGCCGCGGCACTGCCACTTGGTCCAAACCCGAAGCTGCCTGCTGTCGAGGTTGATTCACCGAATCGAGGTGAACTCAGGTTGCCAATCGGGTTGGACAGGTTGGTGGAATTCAACAGGTTCTGAATGTTGACTGACAACGTCAGCGTGTATCGTTTTTCAGGCGAGCCGCCGTTGGCCGGTTTCGCGGCTCCCGCCGGAGCTGGTGCGGATGCAGGCGCTGCTGCGGCCGCAGGCGCAACTGCGGAGTGCACGTTGCCAAACATGAAAGATCGGCTCAAGCCCAGGTTTACTGAGAAAAAGCTCGGACCCATGCCATAGTTTCGCGGAATCAACTCCTGACCTGACTTTGGGTTTAAGTCGAAGTCGCCGAACCTTGTTTTCCGCAGATCAGACGGATCCGTTTGATCCGTGGCAAATGCCGGTCGCTCCGTGAACAGTCCGTCGCCGTTCGTATCGCGCCCGGTGACGATGTTGAACGGCCGGCCCAGCGAATAAATGATGAACGGATTCAGGTTCAACTTCAGTCTGGGAACGATGAACGTCCCGCCGACAAAGAAGTTCGCACTCGGAATAAAACCGACGCGCGAATACTCGCTGCTCACGTCGTAAGAGTCCGCCGGGAAACAACTCGCGATCGAGCCGAAAATACAATCCGTGTCGGTCTTTCCCTTGCCCGTACCGAAATTCGCAAACAACGAAAAGCCCTTGCTCATCTGCCGCCGCACTCCGCCGAAGAAGCGGTAATCATTAAAAGTCGCGCTCGACTCGTAGTAATAGATATCGCCGATGTTGCCAAACGGACGCACGCTGTCGTTCGGGTTTTCCGGATCGTACGTGCCTGGCAAAGGCGCGTTGATATTGCGCACGCGCAGCAGATGCTTGCCGCGATAGTTGAACGCCACCAGAAATATCGTGAACTTCGCCGGCAACTGCCGCTCGAAATTCACGGCGGTCATGACGAACGTCGGCACCTGAAAATCGGGCGCGATGCGGCGCACGATCTGAGGCGCGGCAAACGCCGCGAGCGATTCGGCGGTCGGCACGTTGGTGACGCCAACCAATGAGAAGGCCGATTGGTCCAACTGCACCGGATCAAACACGCGGAAGTCGAGTTGGTTCGAACCATTGAATCGATTAGCAAGCAGCGTCGCTCGTTCGCCGAGTCGATCGTAGAAGACGCCGATGCCGCCGCGAATGACCATCTTCGGCGAAGAACTTGAAGCGGGCGCGCCTGGACCACCGCCAACGCTCGTACCGCCGGGCGCCCACGCAAAAAACAGACGTGGGGCAAAGTTGTAGTTGCTGCTGACGTTAGTTTGCCGTTCGTAACGCAGGCCGGCGGTGAATGTCAGGTTGGGCCGCACGCGCCATTCGTCCTGAATGAACGCGCCCCAATCGACCTGACTCACCTTCGCCTCCGGGTTACCACCAGCGATCGAAAACTGCGTGACCCCGCCGCCGAGCAAACGCATGTCCGGATTGCCCTGGAACAACAACGTGCGACGATAGCGTTCGAGGCTCGTGATCGGAATCAACACCGGATCGCCGTTCGCGTCGCGCACGATCTGGTTGTTCGCGTCGAGCTGTGGCGCGTCACCGCCGGAGAAAGTAAACGTGCCGCCAAAGTTCTGCGGTGAAAAGTCGGTGATGTGCACGCCGCGAGCGCGAACACCAAAGCGCAGGATGTGCTGTCCCTTGGTCCACGTCGAGTAGTTCTGCAACTCCCAACGATCGTCGTCGGCATGTGCGAGTCCGATCTGCGAGCCGCCCGCGATGAAAGCTTCCTGCACCACGATCGTGGGAATGATGTTGTTGCCGTCCTGTCGTGAACGATTCCTCGTCAACTGAAAGCGCGTTTCGTTCATCAGCGTCGGACTGATGATCGCGGTCTCGGTGGCTTGCAGCGTCTGGAATGTGTTCGAACGATCGTAGGCTCGCTCCGGCAGCGAAAAATCGGACGCGCCGATATTGTTTGCTTCCGTACGAGTGTAGGAGTAACGGACCACCAGCGTGTTGCCGGGATTGAGTTGATAATCAAAGCGCGGACTGAACGAGAAGAAGCGCGTCGGCGTGACCAGCGCCAGGTTGAAAGGTCTCGGTATCAGTGTCGAATCGAGAATCGTC
>DASXRE010000177.1:0-37289 GCA_036506775.1 Pyrinomonadaceae bacterium
TTGTGGTTGCATGTACGCCGTGCGGAAGTCGGCGTACGTGCCGCTCTATCACGAAGCGTGCAGCGATTTTCTCGTGGCGACGACGATGGTCCGGCAGGGGCTCCGAGCTGTCTACGAGCCGGGCGCTGTTTGCGTCGAAGAACCAAACGCGCGCGCGCACAAGGAACTCGCGGTGCGAGTTCGCATCATCGCGCAGACGCTCGCGGACCTTTGGCGCAACCGCGACGTGCTGAACCCGTTTCGCAAGGGCTTCTACGCGGTGCAGCTTCTGTCGCACAAAGTGATGCGTTACCTCGTGCCGCTGTTTTTGATCCTTCTGTTCATCACTTCGGGTGTGCTGGCTTTCGGCAGTCTGTTCTACGCCACGATCTTTATCGCTCAAGTTTTTTTCTATCTGGCAGCAGTCGCTTCGGCTTTGTTAGTCCGCTTCGGCATCAATTCACGTTGGCTGGCGTTGCCGCAGTATTTTGTGATTACGAATCTCGCTTGCCTGATCGCGCTGTTCAAACTGGTGCGCGGTGAGCGTTACATCAAGTGGGAGCCGGTACGGGAACGAGCAGCAAGTGTATGAAGAATGCTATCTCAATTGATCTTGAAGACTGGTTTTGCGTGCATAACCTCGCGGGCACGATCAAGCTGCGCGACTGGGATAGCTGTGAACTGCGTGTCCGCGAGAGCACGGAACGACTGTTGACGCTCTTCGCTCAACATCAAACGCGCGCGACGTTCTTCGTGCTGGGTTGGGTTGCGGAACGGCTGCCGGATCTGATTCGCAAAGTTGAAGCCGGAGGGCACGAGATTGCGGTTCACGGTTACAACCATCTGCTGCTGACCGAAATCACGCCGCAGGAGTTTGAAGAAGATCTGGCGAAAGCGCTTGAGACGATCGAGAAGTGTGGCGTGAAAGCCCGGCCGATTGGCTTTCGCGCGCCGTCGTTCACGGTGGTAGAAAAAACCAAACCGTGGGCGCTGCCGATTCTCGAGAAGTATCAGTTCAAATACGATTCATCGGTCTTTCCGATCGGCTTTCATCCCGACTACGGCGTTGCCGACGCGCCGCTGACTCCGTACAAGATCACTGACGGTTTGTATGAGTTTCCGATGAGCTGTCTGGAGATGTTCGGCAGACGGTTTCCGTTCGGCGGTGGTGGTTATTTTCGTCTCTTTCCTTACGCGTACACGAAGTATTGTATGAAGAAGGTAAACAACAGCGGGCGAACGACCGTGTTCTATCTGCATCCGTGGGAAGTCGATCCGGGTCAGCCGCGAGTGAAGGAATTGTCTCTTACACAAAAGATTCGACACTACCGGAATCTGGATCAAACCGAGAAGCGTTTTGCGAAGCTGCTAAAAGATTTTGAGTTTACGACCATGAGAGAGGTGCTTGGCCTGTGAACGAAGAGCTACTGGCCCAAAGAAAATACTGGAACAACGAAGCTGATGCCTTTCAGCGCATCTACACGCATCGCAAGTCCAAACTGTCAAACATGCTCGACAACGTGTTTCGCCAGGACATGTACGAGCGGTTTGTGTTTACGATCAAAAACTGCGAGCCGGTTAAAGGCCGATCGTTTCTGGACGTCGGGTGCGGCAACGGACTCTACAGTTTCGAGTTGGCTCGCAAAGACGCGCACCGCGTTTTAGGGCTCGATATTTCCGAAGTGATGATCGGGCTGTGCAAGGAAGCGAGCGAGAAAGAGAATTTCACGGATCGCTGCGAGTTTATCCAGACAGATTTGCTCGACTACAAGAGCAACGAGAAGTTTGATGTCAGCTTCGGTATTGGACTGTTTGACTACATCAGGGATCCTTTACCAGTGCTGAAAAAGATGCGCGAGATGTCGACGGACAAAGTGATTCTCGCGTTTCCGCGCTACTGGACCTGGCGTGCGCCGGTGCGAAAAGCAAGATTGAACGCGCGGGGTTGCGACGTGTTTTTCTACACGAAGTCGAGATTGAACGAATTGATGCGCGACGCGGGTTTCAAACGGCATGAAGTATACCGGGTCGGGAAGCTTCACTGCGTGATCGCCTATGTTTAGAACCGAACGCGCGGACATGGCGAGCGCTTTGCATCGCTGACTACCTCGTTTCCGCACCTTCGGCGCTACGCGTCGCGGGCTGCCGCCGGCGCATTTGGTTGAGAGAAAGACATGCGAAACAAGCCCGAAGCTCTGGATTATGAAGGCGTCTTTCCGCCGAAGTTCGCGCGTCCGCAAAGCGCGCCGATCGAGCCGGAGATTGTCTTCACTCCGTCAGGCGAAGCGGCGATCCCTTCAAACCTGACTTCGGCAGCTTCGTCTGCTGCGACTGAGTCCGTTCCGAGAGTTCCAGGCAAAGAAGCCAAACCCAAACCGAGCTTCATGGAGCTTGAAGCCGGTCAATGGACCGGGCGACGCGGACATGCGCTGACCTTTGCCTGTCTCTTTCTTTTCAGCGTCGTACTTTACTTTCGTCCGTACGAACTCATTCCCGCACTCTCTTCATTCAAGACCATGGCGTTTTACGTCGGTATCCTGACGCTGTTGGTCTTTGTGGTGAGTCAGTTGGCATTTGAAGGAAACCTGACGGCGCGGCCAAGAGAAGTGAACATGGTCTTGCTCGTCGGTCTCGCCGCAGTGCTCTCGATTCCACTGGCGATAGATCCCGGTGAAGCATGGACAGCTTTCACCGATCTTTTGATCAAGACGACGCTCATCTTCATCGTCTTCGTAAATGCGGTGCGGACCGAAACGCGGATGCGGCTTTTGTGGTGGCTGGTCCTCGCCGTCAGCATTTATCTGAGCATCAACGTCATTCGCGACTACCAGGCGGGAGTTTTCAAGATTGGCGCTGCTGAAACAAGCACTCAACGTGTGGCGGGCGCGATCGGGAATCTATTTGACAACTCAAACGACCTCGCGCTTCACCTCGTAACTATCATTCCCATCGCGTTTGCTTTGGGAATCGAGAAGAAGGGACTCATCCGCAAACTTGTTTATTTTCCGATCACGCTCCTGATGCTGGCCGCAGTAATCATCACGTTCTCGCGTGGCGGCTTTCTCGGTCTGATCGCGATGTCGCTCGTGCTGGCACGCAAACTCGGCCGGCGCAATCGCACCGCCGCGCTCGCGACGCTCGTGCTCGGCTTCATCTTCTTCATCGCCGTGGCACCCGCGACCTACTCAGGACGTCTCGCGACGATCTTCGACTCCGGCTCCGACATCACGGGTTCTTCGAGCCAGCGCACGGAAGTGCTGAAGCGATCGATCTGGGTCGCGCTCAGATATCCGATCTTCGGAGTCGGCCTCGGCAATTTTCATCACAAGTCGTCTCAAGAACTCGGCACGCATAACGCCTACACGCAGGTCGCCGCGGAAACCGGAATCGCGGCGATGATTTGCTACATAATCTTCCTCGTGCATCCGTTGCGAAAGTTGCGCATGATCGAGCGTGAGCTCTTTGAACGTAATGAAAACTCGCGCTTCTACTATCTGGCGATCGGCTTGCAGGCGAGTTTGATCGGCTACATGGTGTCGAGTTTCTTCGCGGCCGTCGCCTATCAGTGGTACATCTATTATCTCGTTGGTTATGCCATCTGCCTGCGTCGGATTTACTATCTGGAGCAAGCGGAGAAACTTAAACCAGCAGCCTCGAGTACCATACAGGTGTGATTGCAAACCGTCCGATCAGAATCATCCGTCCGCCGTCCTTCTCCCCGCTCAACCTGCTGCGTGACCTTCGCGGGCTCTGGCAGTACCGGGATCTTTTCTACACCCTCAGCGTTCATCGCATAAAGGTGCGCTACAAGCAGTCGGTCCTCGGACTGGCCTGGGCCATCTTGCAACCGGTGTCGCTGATGTTGATCTACACGGTGATCTTCTCGATGATTGCCAAGGTGCCAAGCGAAAACGTTCCGTACGCGGTCTTCGCTTTCGCAGCGCTGCTGCCGTGGACTTACTTCTCGAGCACGTTGACGAATGCCACGCAGGGCTTGGTCAGTCACAGCCAGTTGGTAACGAAGGTCTACTTTGCGCGAGAAATTCTGCCGCTGACGTACGTCAGTGCAGCCTTGTTTGATTTCGCGGTCGCGTCGACGTTCCTGCTGGCGTTGTTTGTTTACTACGGCGTGATGTTGACGATCTACGCGTTATGGGCCATTCCGATTCTCCTGCTGCTGACGATGCTGGCGACGGCGTGCTCGTTGTTCTTCTCGGTGGTCCAGGTGCGCTTTCGCGACGTGGGCGTGGCAATGCCGCTGCTGTTGCAAATCTGGATGTTTGCGAGTCCGGTGGTTTATCCACTCAGCGCGGTGCCGCAGCGTCTGCGCGGCTGGTATGCACTGAATCCGCTGGTCGGCGTGATCGAGAATTTCAGACGCGTGATGTTGCAGGGCGTGGCGCCGGATTTTTATTCACTCGGCATCTCCGCCGTGGTAGCGACGATCCTGTTGCCGGTCGCGTATCTTTACTTCAAGCGTGTCGAAGCGACGATGGCAGACATTATTTAGGCATGATCGATCTCAGGTTAAAGGAAGTTTCGAAACGGTATCGCATTCGACGCGAGTCGGAAGCGACGGGCGCTTCGTGGTTTCAGAAGCTGGCGTCGCTGACACGCAAGGAAGATTTCTGGGCGTTGAAAGACGTGAGCTTCGAAGTCGAACGAGGCGAAGCCTTGGGCATCATCGGTCACAACGGCGCGGGCAAGAGCACCATTCTCAAACTACTGTCCCGAATCACCGTTCCGAGCGCGGGCGAGATCATGATCAATGGCCGCCTCTCTGCGTTGATTGAAGTCGGTTCAGGTTTTCATCCCGAGCTGACCGGAAGAGAAAACATCTATCTCAACGGTTCGATTCTCGGTATGTTGCGACGCGAGATCACTGAAAAGCTCGACAGCATCGTTGAATTTGCCGAGTTGCGGCAGTTCATCGACACGCCGGTCAAACGTTACTCGTCGGGCATGTACGTGCGGTTAGGCTTCTCGATCGCAGCGCACCTCAATCCCGACATCTTGCTGCTGGACGAAGTGTTGGCGGTCGGCGATGCGGCGTTTCAGCGGAAGTGTATCGAGCGCATCACGGAGCTAAAGCAGAACGGCAAAACGATCGTCTTTATATCGCATGATCTGAGAGCCGTACAGACGCTGTGTGATCGGGTGATACTGCTTAAGAAAGGTCAGATCGAAGCTAACGGAGACCCGGCGGAAACGATCGAACTGTATCAAAGCTCATCGCAGCAGATGTCAGCTCCGGCTGCTGGTGGCAAAGGTCAGGCGCCGACTGGCGAAGCAGTCGTCACGTCCTTGACGTTCTACGATGAGGACGGCAACGAGTGTCTTTCCTTTGAGACCGGAAAGCCGATGAAAGCCGTGCTGAATTATCGAGTCTACGAGCCGCTGCGAGACGTGATTTTCGAAGTGCAGTTCTATTCACAGGAAGGCCGTTTGTGTTCCTTCTTCAGCAGCGAAACTATAGGCGAACGGATCGATCTGGAGCCAGGCGAAGGATCGATGGTGTTTGATTGTTCGGCTGTCGGTCTTGGTCCTGGCATGTATTTCATTGACACCGGCATCAGGAATCGTCTGGCGCCGTATGGCATTGACATCGACTGGCGGCGGCGTTGTGTCGCCGTGCGAATCGATTACGATCGTCACCTGCGTGATACGTTTTACATGCCGTACGTCTGCCGGCACACGCCTCCACTCTCCTCCGAGTTATCATCCGTCGGTTCGTCTACGCCGACCGCCACCTCTCTGAAATAGAGTTGATCGCTAACTGATGACAACGAGTGCAGCGCAAGTGCCTGACGTTTCGGTAATTGTAGCCACTTACAATCGCTGTGACACTGTGCGCGCGACGATCGAGAGCTTGATGACTCAGGAGTGTGACGGCGTCACGTATGAAGTTATCGTTGTTGACAATAACTCGACCGACGACACGCGCCGCACGATCGAAGAGTTGCACAAGAAGCCGGGCTACGAAAACCTGCAATACTTTTTCGAAGAGCAACAAGGCGTGTCGTACGCTCGCAACCGCGGTATCGCCGCCGCGCGCGCACCGGTGCTTGCGTTTACCGACGATGACATACGTCCGGCGCCTGATTGGGTTAGATCGATCAACGAGGGCTTCAAACGATTTCCGCAAGCTGATTGCATTGGCGGCAAAGTCCTGCCGGAGCGCGGTACAGAGTTTCCAGTCTGGTTAACGAGCAAACACTGGACGCCGCTCGCGCTTATGGATCTCGGGGATGAGCCAATCGAATTGAACGTCAACACTGGAGCGGGACTGGTGGGCGCGAATTTGGCCGTTCGTGCGGCCGCTCTGAGAAAGGTCGGCGCGTTTCGTACGCAGTTGCAGCGCGTGAAGGGCGGCATCGGCTCGCTTGAAGACCACGAGCTTCAGTTGCGTCTGAGCGCGGCGGGAAAACGATTGCTGTATCTTCCCGAAGTGGTAGTCTACGCGCAAGTCTTCGATGAACGTTTGACCAAGACCTATCACCGCCGCTGGTATTGTGGTCACGGTCACTTCTATGCGGTAATGCGCAATGAAGAATTTGAGTCGTCGAAGATCAAGCTGTTCGACGTGCCTGGACATCTTTATCGACGGACATGTGGAAACATGTTCGACTGGTTGAAATACCGTCTGACAAATAGAGAAGAGCTCGAGTTTCAGCAGGAACTCGAAATTCAGTTCTTCTGGGGATTTTTCCGTAAGCGTCTTGCCGATCGTCGTTCCCGACTGCGACCGCGGCAGCGATAACCGTCCAGCGTTACCGAAATGAAATCATTCTACGCGCTCCTCGCTTTCCTCCTTCTCTGCATCTTTTTCTTGTTTCAAACGGCCGGCGTTGCCGCGGCGATTCCCGATGGATTTTCTGTGACTCAAGTCGCCACCGGAATGACCAGCGTCACTCGCATGGCGCTGCTGCCGGACGGACGCATTCTGGTTTGCGAACAGAGCGGCGTCATCCGGGTCATCGAGAATGGCGTGCTTCGGTCGACGCCGTTTTTGACGATCGCCGATACCGACTCGTTTAGCGAGCATGGTCTGCTGGGCATTACGTTGGACCCCGCTTTCGAAGCCAATCACTTCTTCTACGTTTACTACACGGCGGAGACGCCGGTGGCGCATAACCGTGTCAGCCGCTTCACTGCCGGCGCCAGCGCTGATCCGGCGAGCGAAGTAGTTTTGTTTGAGATCGATCCGTCGGTCGGAGAGCTCGGGTGGCATCAGGGTGGCGACCTGAGTTTTGGACCAGACGGCAAGCTGTACGTCGCCGTGGGCGATGATCGGAACGGCGCCAATTCACAGGTCTTCACAAACCTCTTCGGCAAGATACTGCGCATCAATTCTGACGGTTCGATTCCGACCGACAATCCGTTCTATCAGACTACGACCGGTAACAACCGCGCTATCTGGGCACTCGGACTGCGCAATCCATTCAGTTTTGCATTCGGATCATCGGCCGGCGGGCAGATGCTCATCAACGACGTGGGCGAAGAGACGTGGGAGGAGATCAATCGCGGCGTTGCGGGCGCCAACTATGGCTGGCCCGAAACGGAAGGTTTCACGAGTGATCCGCGTTTTCAGAGTCCGATCATCGAGTACGCTCACGGCTTCGACAGTGACGAGCACGGTTGCGCAGTTACCGCGGGCGTGTTTTACGAGCCGGCAAATTCGCAGTTTCCAGCGCAGTACAACGGCAAGTATTTCTATGCTGACTTTTGTATGGGCTGGATTCGAACGCTGAACCTGAGTGATGCGACGACCGAGCTCTTCTTTAGCTATTCTTATTATCCCGTTGACCTGCATGTCTCCGGCGACGGCGCGCTTTACTATCTTGAACGCGGCCTTGATCCCAATGTTAACGGCGCGGTCTTCAAGATTGAGTACACAAATCAGGACGCGCCCCACATCATCACGCCGCCGGCAAACGTCACGGTTGCGGCGGGACAACCAGCAAGCTTTACCGTTTTGACTTCAGGTGCGGCGCCGCTCACGTATCAGTGGAAACGCAATGGAGTTGATCTCGCGGGCGAGAACTCGCCCACTCTCAATATTCCGACTACGCAGTTAACAGACAATGGGGCAACGTTTGTATGCGTTGTCTCGAACGCCTTCGGCAGTGCGACATCTCAAGCGGCGCAACTAACCGTTGTTGCCGGCAGCGCACCTGTGGCCACGATAACGCTGCCCGGCGCCGGCACGACTTATCGAGGCGGCGACGTAATTCAGTATTCGGGAACCGGGACTGATGCCGACGATGGCAATCTGCCCGCGAGCGCGTTCACCTGGCAGATCGATTTTCATCACGACACGCACATACATCCATTCATCCCCGCTTTCTCGGGAACGACGTCGGGACAGTTCACGATTCCGACGACGGGTGAAACAGCGACGGACGTTTGGTATCGCATCCTGCTTACCGTGCGCGACTCGAGCGGACTGACGCATACGACCTTCCGCGACATCACGCCCGTAGTCGAAACGATCAATCTCGCGACCAACCCCTCGGGATTGAAGATCAAGCTCGATGACCAGCCGCAGAATACCCCTGAGACTTTGTCGACCGTCGTCGGCGTCACGCGCACGTTAAGCGCGATCTCGCCGCAGCAGTTCGACGGTCAGTGGTATGAGTTTGACTCTTGGTCTGACGGCGGCGCAGCTACGCACACGGTCGATCATGGCGGAACGTTTGTGGCGAACTACAGGCTGTTGTCTGGTTCGCAGCCGGAAGTGGTGTTGTATGCGTCGCAGGGAACGCGCGTCGGAAATTATTTTGTCGTGAGCGATGCGACGGCGGCGGGTGGCGCCCGGTTGGACAATCCAGATGTCGGCGCAGCCAAACTTGCGAATGCACTCGCGAGCCCGGGCAGTTATGTGGAACTACAGTTCAACGCGCAAACGGGTGTTGCTTATCGCCTGTGGATTCGCGGCAAGGCGCAGGCCGACAGTCCGTTCAACGACTCGATCTTCGTGCAGTTCAACGACAGCGTGGACGACCAAGGCACAGCAAAGAGCCGGATCGGCAGCAGCAGCTCGGAAGTGATCAATCTGGAAGACTGTTTCGCTTGTGGACTGAGTGGCTGGGGCTGGCAGGACAACGGCTGGGGCGTCGGCGCGTTGGGATCATTGGTCTATTTTGCAAACAGTGGCGTGCACACACTGCGCATTCAGCCGCGCGAAGATGGGTTATCGATCGATCAGGTGGTGTTGTCGCCACAGATTTATTTGAGTAATGTGCCTGGCCCGGTCGTGAACGACAACACGATTCTCCCGAAATCTGACGCGTCTCCGACGCCGACGCCGACGCCGACGCCGACACCCACGCCGACGCCGACACCGACACCGACACCAACGCCAACGCCAACGCCAACGCCCACGCCCACGCCGACGCCCACGCCGACACCCACGCCGACGCCCACGCCGACACCCACGCCAACTGGATCAACTGACATCGTGCTGTACGCGGCGAAGGGTGTGCTGGCTGGAAACTATGTAGTGGCGAACGATGCAAGCGCAGCGGGCGGCGCGCGACTGGACAATCCTGATGCCGGCGCAGCGAAGCTTACGAGCGCTTTGTCTAACCCGGGCAGCTATGTCGAACTACAGTTCAATGCGCAAGCAGGTGTTGCTTATCGTCTGTGGATTCGCGGAAAGGCGCAGGCCGACAGTCCGTTCAACGACTCGATCTTCGTGCAGTTCAACGACAGCGTGGACGACCAAGGCACAGCAAAAAGCCGGATCGGCAGCAGCAGCTCGGAAGTTATTAATCTGGAAGACTGTTTCGCTTGCGGACTGAGTGGCTGGGGCTGGCAGGACAACGGCTGGGGCGTCGGTCAGTTGGGACCGTTGGTCTATTTCGCGACCAGCGGCACCCACACGCTGCGTATTCAGCCACGCGAAGATGGACTCTCGCTCGATCAGGTTGTGCTGTCGCCGCAGACATATCTGACAACCGCGCCCGGTGCAGTCGTGAACGACAGCACAATACTGCCGGAGAATACCGGCGAACCGCCTCCGCCTCCGCCGAGTGGTCCAACAGAGATTGTGCTTTACGCCAGAGACGGAACTCGTGTGGGAAACTACACGCTCATCAGCGACGCAACGGCAGCCGGCGGCGCGCGCGTGCACAATCCCGATGCCGGCGCAGCCAAACTTGCGAACGCACTCGCGAGCCCGGGCAGCTATGTCGAACTACAGTTCAACGCTCAGGCCGGTGTTGCTTATCGTCTATGGATTCGCGGAAAGGCGCAGGACGACAGTTCGTTCAACGACTCGATCTTCGTGCAATTCAACGACAGCGTGGAC
The DNA here is from genome assembly GCA_036506775.1 of Pyrinomonadaceae bacterium. Lineage (GTDB taxonomy): Bacteria > Acidobacteriota > Blastocatellia > Pyrinomonadales > Pyrinomonadaceae > PSRF01. The sequence goes on from DASXRE010000177.1 coordinate 10,292, forward strand.
GGTCAAGGCGCAGCAAAGAGCCGCATCGGCAGCAGCAGCTCGGAAGTGATCAATCTGGAAGACTGTTTCGCTTGCGGATTGAGTGGCTGGGGCTGGCAGGACAACGGCTGGGGCGTCGGTGAACTTGGACCGTTGGTCTATTTTGCAACCAGCGGCGTGCACACGCTGCGGATTCAGGTTCGCGAAGATGGACTCTCGCTCGATCAGATCGTGCTGTCGCCGCAGGCATATCTGACAACCGCGCCCGGAGGAGTCGTGAACGACAGCACGATACTGGCCAAAACCGGATCTCCGTGAGTCTGTCGCAAACGCCAATGCAACTCGACGTCGTTATCCCGACCTACAATCGAAGCGGGCTATTGCGAAAGGTGCTCGGCAGTCTGCTGAACGCACGCATCCCGCCGTCGCTGGAGGTGCGGATAACCGTAGTTGACAACAACTCGACTGACGACACTCGCGAAGTGATTCTCGAGCAGGCGAGGACCGACGGCCGCGTCTCCTACGTTTTCGAAAAACGTCAGGGGCGATCACCGGCGCTGAACGCCGGTGTTGCTGCGACCAGTGGCTCGCACGTCGGCTTCATTGATGACGACGAGGAAGTTGACGCTTCGTGGTACGAGCAGATCGTGGCGGCATTCGCGCAACACGATCTTGACTTTATCGGTGGTCCTTACGTGCCGCGATTCGAGAGCGCTGTCCCTGAATGGCTGCCGCGCGAGTACAACTCGGTGATCGGTGCTGTCGATGGCGGCACGAAGCGAGTTCCGTTTGACCGGAACTATCCGGGCATCCTGATGGGCGGCAACGCCGTTTTCACGCGCGATATACTTCAGAAGGTCGGACCATATTCAACTTCCCTCGGACGCAGCGGAAATCGTCTGCTCTCGTGTGAAGACGAGGAGATGTATGAGCGTTTATTGGCGGCGGGCGCGCGCGGAATGTACGTTCCGGAGCTGATCATCTATCACTTCGTTCCTACAGAGCGGCTGACAAAGCGGTATCATCGTGCGTGGTGTTTCTGGCAGAGCGTCTCCAGCGCAGTGCTTGACCGCATTCGCCCGCAACGCACAGCATATGTTCTGGGCGTGCCGAGATACTTCTACGGCCGGGCGCTGCGCGGGATGTTTCGGATGGCGAACGTCTGGAACGGCGAACCGGCGTCGCGTTTTTCAAACGAGCTGTCGTTGTGGGAGCTGGCCGGGTTTTTTTACGGCAAGCACTTCTACCGGCCCGATAGCTAAGATGGTCTGCCCAAATGGCTCCGCCACCCGGATGTGAGGCGGGGCTCGCCCCGCCGGTCGGTTGGTGGAAATAAATAGGGCTCAGCCCAAAAGAACGCGAGGCGACGGCGGGGCAAAGCCCCGCCTCACATCCGGCGGCAGAGCCGGAGCACAGAAGCTTCGGAGGAGCGGAGGGGCTGAAGGTTCGGAGGAGCGGAACCGTTCGGGGATTTCGTGTTTAGATAGAGATATGTGTGGCATTGCCGGCTTTATAGACTATTGGGACACGCAGCGCGGCGACTCGGGCGCGCGCGGCAGCCTGCTCAAGGACATGTGCGATGTGATCCGGCACCGCGGTCCGGACGACGACGGGTTTCTGTTGAAAGACGGCGTCGCCTTGGGCATGCGGCGGCTGTCCATTATCGACTTGGCCGGTGGTGCCCAGCCGATCTCGGGAGAAGACGGTTCAGTCACGATCGTTTTCAACGGCGAGATCTACAACTTTCAGGAACTAAGACCAGAACTGGAAAAACGCGGCCACACTTTCAAGACTCACTCAGACACCGAAACAATCGTTCACGCCTACGAAGAGTACGGCACGGCTTGCGCAAACCATTTGCGCGGCATGTTTGCATTCGCGATCTGGGACGATAAAAAGCGCGAACTCTACATCGCGCGAGATCGCGTCGGCAAGAAGCCCCTCTACTACACGGTCACGCCCGGACAAACACTCGTGTTCGGTTCCGAGATCAAATCGATCCTCGAACATCCTGACGTGAAGCGCGAGATCAACCTCGAAGCGCTCGACGCGTATTTCACGCTCGGCTACGTTCCCGATCCGCTCACGATTTTTCAGAATATCCACAAGCTGCCGCCGGGCCATTTTCTGACATTCGCCGCGGGTCGTGTTCGCACTGAACAGTATTGGGACTTCAACTTCGAGCCGGCTGAGTCGCGCAAACCTGAAGACTATCTCGATGAGTTGCGTGCGCTGCTCGATGAATCCGTGCGCTTGCGATTGATTTCCGACGTTCCACTCGGTGCGTTTCTTTCAGGCGGAATCGATTCGAGCACCGTGGTTGCGCTGATGGCGCAGCACATGAATCAGCCGGTGAAGACTTTTTCGATCGGCTTTCACGAGGACAGTTACAACGAACTCAAGTACGCGCGCCTGACCGCGAAGAAACTCGGCACCGATCACCACGAGTTCTTCGTGACGCCGAAGATCTGCGACATCATCGACGACCTCGTTTGGCACTTCGACGAACCATTCGCCGATCCGTCAGCGATTCCGACTTTCATGGTCTCGAAACTTGCTCGCGATCACGTCACGGTCGCTTTGTCAGGCGATGGCGGCGACGAACTGTTTGCCGGCTATACGCATTACGTGGTCCAGGAAAGCCGCCGCGCGTTTTCCGCGCTGCCGAAGGCGTTGCGCGCCGGCGTGATGCGGCCGCTCAGCTATCGTCTGCCGCACGGCGCCTGGGGGCGAAACTACCTGCACAACATCTCGCTCGATCCGATCGACCGTTATCTCGACAGTCTTTCCTACTTCACGGGGTTGAGCAAAAAGTCGCTTTACACGACCGAGTTCAAGGACGCTTTGCAGACGACCGATCGCGTGGCGCGCAGTTTCCGCGAGTACGCGGCCCGCGTTAAGACAAACGAGCCGCTGGACCAGTTGCTCTACATCGACGGCAAGACGTATCTGCCGGGAGACATTCTGACCAAAGTCGATCGGATGAGCATGGCAACGTCGCTGGAAGTGCGCGTGCCGTTGCTGGATCACAAGCTGATCGACTTCGTGACCAAAGTTCCGGCGTCATTGAAACTGGCGGGGACGGAAACAAAACAACTGCTCAAGCGCGTGGCTAAAGATCTAATCCCGGCCGAGATTCTGGACCGCCCCAAGCAGGGATTCGGAATGCCGCTCGAAGAATGGATCAACCAGCAGCTACGCGATCAAATACGCGAGATACTAAGCGAGCCACTGACGCGCCAACGTGGTTATGTCAACTACGATTACGTCGATCTCATCCTCGACGAACACCAGAAGGGACGTCGCGATCATTCTCAGCCTCTCTGGTCGTTGCTGATTTTTGAACTCTGGCATCGACGATACATTGACCAGTCTCCGCGCATGTCTGAAGCTCGCGAATCCAGCGCCTTGCCTGTGACTGTGTAGGTAAATGACGGCGCAAGTTGATCAGCCCACACCACTCAGAGTCGGATTAATAATCGATTCCTTCGTGCAGCCGCGTTGGGTGCGCCGGGCTATCGAGAAGATGCTCGCTACTGGTATCGCGAGCCTTGAGATCGTTGTGAAGGTCGATCAGTTGCGGACAGATGAGCGCAGTTTGCTTTACAAGGTTTACGAGAGCATTGATCGCCGGTTGTTTGAGGCAGACGCGTTGGAGCTCACCAGTATCGAAGATCTCTTCGACTCGAAAACGGTAAACAAGGACCTGGAGGCCACCAACCTCGATGTCCTCGTGAACTTTGGTCCTGCTGAGCTAAACAACAGGTTTGCGCACGCGGCGAAGCACGGTGTCTGGTTTTATTCGTTCGGAAATCCGCCGGGTTTTGCTGAAGTTCTCCATCAAACGCCTGTCACTCATTCGTCGTTAAGAGGCCGGCACGAAGATAAGGAATATGTCGTCTACGAATCCGTGGCCCCGACTCTGAGCAGGTTTTCTGTCCGGCTAAACACAAACTCATGCTACTGGAAGTCTGCTGCTTTTGTGGCGAGAGGACTCGCAGATCTGCATCAAGAGCGGGTCGCCAACGCGACTGCAATTGCCAACAACGTTTCAACAACTTCAGCGACAAACGCTGCGATGGCGCAAATGCTTCTCAAACTCTCCGGCCGCGCCGCTGCCCGCGCAATGGAGAAGTTCTCATCGTTCGAACAGTGGGTGCTCGCATACCGTATCGATCAAGGCGAGTTCAGATACCTCGTTCCACCAGCGGATCGTTTTTGGGCCGATCCTTTTCCGCTGAAGGTCGGCGGCAAGTACTACATCTTCTTCGAAGATTACGTGAACAGCGCCGGCCGCGCGCACATCTCCGTAGTCGAACTTGATCAGAACGGGATCGTGAATGGTCCAACCGAGGTTCTAAAGCTCGACTGTCACTTGTCGTACCCGTTTGTATTTGAATGGCGCGGCGACTACTACATGATTCCCGAGAGTGGCGAGCGCAACGTAGTCGAGCTTTATCGCGCGGTTTCTTTCCCTTACAAATGGGAACCTGAGAAAGTTCTTCTCGAAGCGAGTAGTCCGTTGGACGCTACCGTGATCGAAGTTGAAGGAACCTGGTGGATGTTTGTGAACATTGAAGAAGAAGGTGTGGCGGTGAACTGGGACGAGCTGCACCTTTATTACTCAGAAAGCCTGCTCGGGCCGTGGAAACCACACGCACGCAACCCGATTGTTTCCGACGTGCGGTCGGCGCGCCCGGCCGGCCGGCTCTTCTGGTCGGAGAACGTCCTTTATCGCCCCAGTCAGGACAGTTCGCTTCGCTACGGCTACGCGACCACGATCAGCAAAGTCACGAAGCTTGACCCGCGTGATTACAATGAAACAGAAGTTTTAAAAATACTTCCCGATTGGGACAAAGACATAATCGGCATTCACACCGTAAACTTGGTCGAGGACATAACAGTCATCGACTGTCTGGCGAAAAGAAGACGGCGCGGAAGCTTTAAGCCCCGTCCTCCCAAAGGCTCGCTTGATCTTCTATCGTCGGCTAACATGGAGATGCGCAGCGAAGCCAGCCCTCGTGGCCTCAGTAGTACGAAAAAGTAAACGGGAGTTGTTCGTTTGGAGCAGACTGCCAGCCCTCTCGTCAGTGTTATCGTTCCAGCTTACGACGTCGCCGAGTACATCGGTGAGGCGCTCGACTCTGTGTTGGCCCAAACCTTCACTGACTACGAAATTATTGTTGTCAACGACGGTTCGCCTGATACTGAGTCACTCGAAAAAGCGCTGGCTCCGTACATGTCGCGCATCGTTTACCTCAAGCAGGAGAACCGTGGTGTCAGTGCCGCCCGCAACGCCGGCATCGCCGCAGCGCGCGGTTCATTGATCGCCTTTCTTGATGGCGACGACACGTGGTTGCCGAATTATCTGGAGGTTCAGGTTGCGAGAATCCAGGCTGATCCGACGATCGACGTGCTCTATCCAAACGTGATCATGTTTGGCGACTCTTCGGAAGCGGGCGAAGAGTTCATGGCGATCTGTCCATCGAATGGCGAGGTCACTTTTGAACGGCTGCTTTTGCAGGAGTGCAACGTTTCCAACTGTTCGATCGCACGCCGCGAGACGATCGTGCGTGCCGGGCTATTTGATGAATCGTTGCGCAGTGTCGAGGATTTCGATCTGTGGTTGCGCGTTATCAAACAGGGCGGCCGCATTGCTTATCATCGCGACGTGCTGGCGCGTTATCGACGCAGGCCCGGGAGTCTGACCGCCGATCCGGTGTGGCTTAGCGAACACATTCTGGAAGTGCTGAAGAAGGTCAAACAGACGATGGATCTGACGCCTTCCGAGAAGGCGACCCTCGAGACGCAACTGCAACACTTTCACGCGATGCTACGGCTTCAGGAAGGGAAGCGCGCGTTCTTCTCCGGCGATACCAAAGGTGCGATCAACGGGCTGACCGAAGCCAATCGTTTCTTTCGTAATCGAAAGTTTGCCTTCACCCTGATGATGTTGCGCGTTGCGCCGCGACTCTTGCTGCGCGCTTATGATCTGCGCGATCGACTGTACTTTCGCATGATCACCAAATACTGAACTTGTCCAAGCCCAGCGTCCTACAAATCATTCACGGCTTTATCGAAGGTGGCTCCGAACGTCAGATGATCCAGATGGTCACGCTACTCCATGAGAGTGGCGACTATCGCGTGCACGTCGCGTCGTTGAGTACCGGCGGCGTCTTGAGACCGTTAATCGAGCGTTTGCAGGTGCCGATCATTGATCTGCCGTTAACGAGTTTCTACGACGCAAACATGGTGCGCCAGACGCGGCAGTTCGTCTCCTTTCTGAAAAAACATCACATCGAGATTGTTCACTCCCACGATTTCTACTCGAACATTTTTGGCATGACTGGAGCCGTGCTTGCCGGAGTGCGCGGCCGGATCGCGTCGAAACGCGAAACTACCGGCACGCGCAGCCGGACGCAGAGTACAGTCGAAAGAAATGCGTTTCGCCTGGCCCATGCGGTTGTCGCAAACGCGACGGCCGTCAAAGAACAGTTGATCAACGAAGGAGTTCGCGGCGACAAGATCGCGGTTATTTATAACGGGCTCGACCTCACGCGATTTCAGCAAAACGGCACCGCGGACGACGCGCTGCGCCGCGTTAATCTGGAAACAATTCGTGGGCGCCCGGTGATCACGATGGTGGCGAATTTCGAATATCGCGTGAAAGATCATCCGATGCTGCTGCGCGCGGCGCAACGCGTGGTGAGCGAAGTTCCGGAAGCGGTCTTCGTGATCGCGGGCGAGGGGATTCTCAGAGAAGAAACCGAAAAACTCGCGGCGGAACTCGGCGTGAAGGACTCGTGCTTGTTTATTGGTCGCTGTGCCGACGTGCCTGATCTTCTCGCGGTTTCCGATGTCTGCGTGCTCAGCTCGCAGGCCGAAGGTTTTTCGAATTCCATTCTAGAATACATGGCCGCGGGACGCGCCGTGGTCGCGACAAACGTCGGCGGCGCGAGTGAGGCGATCGTTGAACGAGAGACGGGTTATCTTGTAAACGCCGGCGACGATCGGGCGATGGCTGAACGAATCATTGAGCTCCTGCGAAATCCTGAGCAAAGAGCCAGCATGGGTTTGAAGGGACGAAGCGTGGTTGAAGAACGCTTTTCGTGTGAGAGCCGGCTGCGTCACACCTCAGCTCTGTATCAGAGGATGCTGAATTGAGCCTGCGACTCCTGATTGTAGCTGCGTCGCTGGACATCCTGGGCGGACAGGCAGTTCAGGCCGAGCGGCTCGTTCGACATCTGGAGCAGGAACCTTCGGTCGACGTTTCTTTCCTGCCGATCAATCCGCGCCTTCCTGGAAAACTGAGAAAGCTGCAATCGATTAAATACGTTCGCACACTCACGACTTCGATTCTTTATTGGTTGAAGCTGCTGCGAGAGGTGCGGAAGTTTGATGTGATCCATATCTTCTCCGCTTCTTACCTCTCCTTCCTCATTGCTCCCACTCCCGCAATCCTCGTCAGCAAGCTCTACGGCAAGAAGATCGTTTTGAATTATCACAGCGGCGAAGCCGAAGATCACTTGCGGCGCTGGCGACGTTCGACGATTCCTCTTTTGAATCTGGCTGACGCCATCGTTGTTCCGTCTCAGTACCTCGTCAGGGTATTCGCGAACTTTGGCCTCAAGGCGAGCGCCATCTACAACGTCATCGAGCTGGACCAGTTTGCTTTTCGCGAGCGTGGTCCACTGCGTCCGATCTTTCTTTCCAATCGCAACCTCGAAGCTCACTACGGCGTTGATTGCGTTCTGCGTGCGTTTGCTTTGATCCAGCAACAAATGCCGGAGGCGGTTTTAACAGTGGTTGGCGATGGCAGCCAGCGACAAGCGCTTGAAAAACTCAAAACAGAACTCGGGTTGAAGCAGACTTCGTTTACCGGCCGCGTCGAGCACGATGAGATCTATCGCCAGTACTCAAACGCCGACGTATTTCTCAACGCGTCAAGAATCGACAATCAGCCGCTTTCGATCCTTGAAGCGTTCGCGTGTGGCCTGCCCGTGGTGACAACTGACGCGGGCGGAATCCCCGACGTGGTCGCCGATGGTGAGACGGGTTTAATGGTGCGTGTCGACGACTGCAAAGCGCTCGCTGAGCGCGCAATAAAATTACTTGCCGACCGCAACACTGCGACAACAATGACTCGGAAGGCCCAAAAAGAAAGCACGAAATACACGTGGGAAGTAGTTTGCGATCAGTGGCTGCATCTATATCGCGAACTTGCCGAAAAAAATTCTTGACAGTCTGTTCGCCAGTCGTTAGGTTTTTCACTGTCTTGTCTGGAGGCTTACCCCCGCGCCTCCCAATTTCGAAAGAGAGTGAGTGGGCTGTCATTCACGCTTTGACGGTTCCTTTCTAACAGCACTACCCGCTAACAACCAAAAGAGGAGAGTTAGGTTTTGATTTATAGGGTACTGACCTGTCTGTCCGCTATTTTTCTATTCTTCGTTCTTCAAAATTCATTCCCCGTTCCGACCGGCAAAGCCGCAGCTCCGATGTTTTCGACTGTTCCGCTCCGAGTCATGAGCTGGAACATACAGTTTGGTGAAGGGACGGATGCAATCACGAACTACGATCGAACAGCTTCGTGGATTGCTGCGAATAATCCCGACGTTGTCGGTCTCTGCGAAGTGCCGGCCGACAGCGTGCCGGTAATTGTGAGCCTGTTGACACAGAAAACGGGACGAGCGTGGTTTTCTCAATTCGCTCCGAAGTACATCGGCACGGATGAGGGCAACCTGATTCTTTCCCGCTATGCCTTCGCGTCGGTCGATTCAAAGTTTCTGAGCGCGAATCGATCAGTGGCCCAAGCCACGATCAACGTTGGCGGGCGAAACGTAAACTTTTTTGCCACGCATCTCGATGATGCGGCGTCGTCAAATCGCGTGACCGAAGTGGGAGAGCTGAAGAGTTGGGCCAGCAATTTCGCTGAGCCGCGAATCTTCGTTGGTGATTTCAACGCCGGTCCTGACACTGCTGAAGCACTCGCCATGGCAGACACGTACACCGATGCGTGGGTTGCGAGTATGAATCAGGGGACTGCTGTCGCATATCCGGATAATCCAGTTGGCATGCAGACGCGGACGCGGCGCGGGCGCATCGACTACGTCTTCTACTCCGGACTTGGTATCAGAGGCGCGCGAATTCCTGACAGTCGCGATCTCAACAACACGAATGTGGTGATCAGGCTGGGAACGGCCGACGATGCCGGAGTGCGACCATCGGATCACAACAATGTAGTTGCTGACTTTGATGTCACTGTTGACGCTCCGGCGCCGACACCAACGCCAACACCCACGCCAACCCCGACGCCAAATCCAACACCAACCCCGACTCCCACACCAGCGCCAACACCAAATACGCCGATAACCACTCCGCCTTTGCTGCTGATCGATCCGACCAACGGTCGTGCGCTCGCACTGCATGCGACGCTTTTCACGCGCGAACCGTTTTCGCTGACTTCAGATCTCAACGAGGGTACGGACAAACGCACGCGAGTGATGCTGTTCTGCACGAACCTCGATCTGGCAGCAGGCGAATCGATCTCATCGGTGACGGCCGTGGCAGTAAGTCCGTCGGGCGTCGTTTACAACCTGACGGTGGAATATGTTGGCAAAGTTGCGGGGTTCACCTGGCTGACAAATGTCATCGTGCGTCTGCCAAATGATCCGGCGCTTCAGGGAGACGTGTCAGTAGCCGTGGCTTTACGCGGAATCGGCAGCAATTCGGTGATAATGAAGGTAGTTCCGTAGTAACATGGCGGCCCGCTTGTTGCGATTCATTTGCGAGGAAGTTGTATTCTTCGCGAAACTCGTTAAAATTTTGACACATTCTTTCCCGACGTGATAGGGTGTGTTCCGTTGGGTTGAGGGGGCTCAATGTTGTGGGAATTTTATTCGGCTTTTTCTTTTGCGCCCTCACATCTCAGCAATCCAGTTAGAACAGCGTTCCATCAGTTCTGACTTTTCCAGACCTCAGGTCATCGAGGTCGAAAACACTAAAACCTAGCGTTCGACGGCAGCGGCACCGGTAAGTCTGTCGAACTTTAGTCCCGTCCGCACACTGGTCTGCTCGGCTCGTGCGTTGAGTCCGGCTGCAGGCCCGCGTGTTGGAGCGGTGGTCCATTGCTTTGATGCTGCGTTGCCAAGCCTTTATCGCAAACGGACTCGATTCCTTCGAGTTTCCTGCCTTGACGACTCCTCGTCTCGTTTTGCGGTTAACCCGGTTTCGACACCCCTACCCGACAGTTCCAACCCGTTTCTTAGCTTTGAAGGGAGATTCATAAATTGTCAGTTCCATTATTCCGGCTTTTTTCTACGTTCATCTTCTGCTTCATCTTTCTGGTTTTCATTCCATCCGCTTCCGCTCAAGACGTTGTGTTGTATGCATCCCAGGCGCCGGTGAAGGTCGGCAACTGGAGCGCTGTGGCCGATAACACCGCCGCAGGCAGTTTCAGGTTAGCCAATGCCGATCGAGGCGCGGCGAAGGTTGTTACTGCATCGACGGCACCATCCAGTTATGCGGAGATGTCGTTCTACGCGAACGCGGGAACGCCTTATCACCTCTGGGTGCGTGGTAAAGCGGAAGGCGATTCACCCTACAACGATTCGGTTCACGTTCAATTCTCCGGCAGTGTCACCAGCACCGGCTCAGCGATTTACCGCATTGGCACGACTTCCAGCACTGAGTACAACCTCGAAGACTGTCTTGGTTGTGGCGTAAGCGGCTGGGGCTGGCAGGACAACGGCTGGGGAAATCTCGGTCCGGACATCTATTTCCAGACTACCGGCGTACAGACGATAAGAATTCAGGAGCGTGAGGACGGTTTGTCGATCGATCAGATTGTCTTGTCGCCGAGTACCTATCGCACGAAAGCTCCGGGCGCACTGAAGAATGACGGCGTGATCCTGACGGCGCAGGGAGCAGCAAGTAGCTCACCGACGCCGACGCCGACACCAACTCCAACACCAACTCCAACACCAACTCCAACTCCGACACCTACTCCAACGCCGGCGCCATCGGGCGCGAGCGATGTGGTGATGTGGGCGTCTAACGTTCCCACGAGCAATCTGCACGGCGCGTGGATCAGAGAATCAAATGCGACGGCGGCCGGACAGATTGCGTTGCGCAACCCAGATGCGGGAGCGGCGAAGCTGACAAGCGCTTCGGCGAGTCCCGTTAACTACTTCGACGTCACTTTCAACGCGAACGCCGGCACCGCTTACAGACTCTGGATTCGCGGCCGCGCTGACGGCGATTACTGGGGTAACGACTCTGTCTTCGTCCAGTTCTCGGGCAGTGTCAATTCTTCTGGCTCAGCGGTTTATCGCACGGGCACCACCAGCGCGCTCGAAGTCAATCTCGAAGATTGCTCCGGCTGTGGACTTTCAGGCTGGGGTTGGCAGGACGACGGCTGGGGCGTAGGCGTACTTGGTCCATTGGTCTATTTCCAAAGCACCGGAACGCAGACACTGCGTGTGCAGACACGTGAAGACGGCTTCTCGATCGATCAGATCGTACTTTCTCCGTCCAACTACCTGGTTAGCTCCCCGGGAGCTTTGAAGAACGACAGCGTCATTCTGGCGTACAACCAGGGATCATCCATCGTGGTCCTGAATCAACCGCCGAACGTAAGCATATCGGCGTCGCCAACTTCGGGAGTGAGCCCGCTGTCCGTCAGCTTTTCGTCCGCCGCCAGCGATCCCGACGGCTACATAGCGTCGTACTACTGGAACTTTGGTGACAACACAAATTCGTCGGCTGTTTCGCCGACGCACACCTACTCCGCTGGCTCGTACACGGCCTATCTGACGGTGACTGACAACAGCGGCGCCACTGCACAAACAAGTGTGCAGATCAACGTCAGTCCCCCGCAAACGTCCTCGAATCTGAAGGTGATGAGCTGGAACGTACAGTTTGGCGAGGGCACGGACGCTGTTACCAACTGGAGCCGGACGGCGCAGTGGATCGCGAATGTCAATCCGGACATCGTCGGACTATGCGAGATGCCACCCGATGACATTTCCACCCTCGTCAACCTGCTGAATCAGAAGACCGGCCGCTCGTGGTTCTACTTCTTCGTGCCGAAGTACGCGGGTTATCCGGAAGGCAATCTGATTCTCTCGAAGTACAGTTTCGTCAGTACGAATTCACGATATCTGAGCTACCAGCGATCAGTGGCACAGGTTACGATCAATTTTGGCGGACGAAACGTCAACTTCTTCTCCACTCACCTTGACGATGCTGCATCGTCGAATCGCTATCAGGAGGTGACGGAGTTGCAGAGTTTCATGTCCGGCTTCTCCGAGCCGCGAATCGCAGTAGGTGATTTCAACGCCGGTCCAGACCAGTCGGAGACCATCCACATGGCGGAACTGTATTACGACGGGTGGATGAACGCGATGAACATCGGAACGGCGGTGGCCTATCCCGACAATCCGGTCCAATGGCAAACGCGGACGCGCAGAGGCCGAATAGATTATGTCTGGGTCTCGAAAGGTTCGAATCTGGTCGTGGATAGCGCTCAGATCCCGGACAGTAGAGACCTGAGCAATACCAACGTGGTGATTTACCTGGGCACGCTTGACGACAAGGGAGTGAGGCCCTCGGATCACAACACGATGATCGCCAACATACGAGTGCAGTAACTAATCAGGGCTTGGCGGCTTTGAAGTTATCAAAGATAACCGTACCCGGATTGGCACCTTCAATCCGCCAGGTTCCCGCTTTCAATTCAAATAACACGGAGCTCAAGGGCACCGCGGAAGTATTCCACGGCTCAGCGTAGAGCTGAGTCCAGGTGCCCGGCGCTCCGGCATTATTAGGCGCGGTCTCAAAGACAATTTGTCCTGAGATCGCGTCGTGCCTTATGCGCCAGAAGGCGTGATTGGTTGAATTGAACGTGACCGTCAGCATCGTAGACTTCGCGCCGCCGATCTTCTTCTGAATGATCAGGCTTCCTGACTCCACGTACATCCGGTAACAGTTGTCGACGTTCAACCCGAGCGTGTAGAACGCATCGGCTGCGGTCAGCGCGTTGGGTGCCTGTACGATCTGCACGTATGCATACCCGCCGGTGAAATCAAAAGCAGATATCGAACGAATACCGTTGTAGTGCGAGCCATCGACGTTCTGTTTCAGTGGTCCAATGGCGAAGGTGGTTGTTTCGTTTAGAGCTACGGTCGTATCGGTAAAGCCGCTGAAGAGATTGTTCGCCAGCCACTTCGACGTGTCCAGCGAAGCGTTGTTGAAGTCGTCGGCGAGCAATACTGTTTCACCCGATGACGTTGTATAGGTGAAGACGTTCAGCTTGCCACCACTCTGCCCGTTCGGATTCGTCACCACTACGTCGACTCCGCCGGCGGCATGCGCCGGTGTGCTGGCGGTGATCGTCGTGCTGTTACTCACGACGACGCTTGTAGCAGCGGTTCCGCCGACGGCCACGGTCGCACCCGAGACGAAGTTAGTGCCGGTAATCGTGATCGAAGTTCCGCCCGTCGTTGGACCGGAAGTCGGCGAAACGCTCGCCACAGTTGGCGGCGATTGCGTCGCGGTGTAGCTGTACCCGTTTACGCTGGTTCCGCTTTGCGCGTCGGGATTCGTCACCACGACATTTACGGAGCCGCTCAAATGTGCGAGCGCCACGGCCGTGATGCTTGTGCTTCCGAGCACGTTTACATTCGTCGCTGCCGTACCGCCAAAGGTCACGGTGGCGCCGGAAGCGAAACCACTGCCGGAAATCGTGACGGTAGTGCCGCCCGTGGTTGGACCAGAGTTCGGCGACAGACCGCTGATGATCGGTGCTGTGTTAGGCGTCGTGGTAAAGAACTCCGCCATGTTCGGCGCAGTCGTTGCGGCTCCCGGGAACGAAGTCAGACCGAGTGCTTCCGCAGCAGTTCGCAGCGTGCTTTGGTGCTGGTAGAAGGTGCTCGACTGGAATGCTTGTTGGGCCTTCGGACTGATCACCAGCGTCACCACATGTCCGCCGCCATTCTGCGTGTCAGTATCAACTGATTCATCGAAGGTGATGATCAGCAGGCCGTTTTGTCTGAACGTCGCGCTCGCGATCAACGGATCGATATTGGCTTGCAGCCACTGATCGGCCGTCGTCAATTTGTCGGCGTTGGTGCAGTTCGGAATCGACGGTGGACAGTCGTGCGAGTTGTTGTACTGGTTCGGAATGATGAACGAGTAGTTTGGCAGTAGACCGTTCGCCAGATCGATCGAGAACTGCGAGAACGGCACGAGGTTGTTGGCCTGTGCCTGGTTGATGAGCACGTCAGAAAGATACGCAAACGGATTATGCCGCTTGACGTAAGGATACGAATCACCGCCCGTGTAGCCGGTTGACGGCAAGTTTTCAGCGTACGAGCGCCAGCTCTTGCCTGCAAGATTGAGCTGACGAGCGATATTGTCGGCCGTGACTGTGCCCGTGAAATTGCTGTCGTTCGTAATGTTCTGTCCTGTCGTGAGCCAGAAATAATTTCCGATCGACGGATGCGTGTTGGCGAAGAAGTTGTTTGCCGATCCGTATCGATTAGCCAGCTTGTTCAGGAACGGCATGCCGGCCATTGCGTCGCTAAAGGCCTGGTTCTCCAGCGACACGATAAAGACGTTATTGAATGCGGGCACGCCCGGCGTCGGAGTCGGCGTCGGTGTGGGAGTTGGTGTCGGCGTCGGAGTTGGCGTGGGAGTCGGTGTTGGCGTCGGCGTTGGTGTCGGTGTCGGAGTTGGCGTGGGAGTCGGTGTTGGCGTCGGAGTCGGCGTCGGTGTGGGAGTCGGCGTCGGCGTCGGAGTTGGAGTCGGTGTCGGTGTTGGAGAGCCACCGCTCGACTTGGCCAGAATCGTGTTGTCGTTCTTGAGTCCACCCGGCGCAGTACTGAGATACGTCTGCGGCGATAGCACGATCTGATCGAGCGAGAGACCATCTTCCCGCACCTGAATGCGAATCGTGTGCGTGCCGCTTGAGGCGAAGCGAATTAGTGGACCAAGCACACCAACGCCCCAACCGTTATCCTGCCAGCCCCAACCTTGCACGCCGCAGCCGGAGCAGTCTTCGAGGTTGTACTCCGTTGCGCCGGTAGTGCCGATGCGAAAGACTGGTGCGTTACTACTGTCGACACTGTCAGAGAACTGAACGAAAACGGAGTCGTTGCCCCAGAAGTCGGCCTGCGCTTTGCCGCGCATCCAGAGACGGTAGTTGACGCCCGACTGAGCACTGAACGTCATCTCAAAATAGTTAGTCGGGTTAGCAAAAGCGGTCGAGAGCTTTGCTGCTCCGGCGTCAGGATTCGAAATGCGATTGCCACCCGCGGCCGTCGCGTCTGCGACAACGGACCACGCGCCGACTCTTGTGGGCGCTTCGGCGGCCCAGAGGACCACATCGCTTGCGGAAGGCGGCGGTGGTGCTGGAGTCGTTGCACTCGCGGTGTTGCTGTAAGGCGAAAAACCGCCTGTGTTCAGTGCGCGCACGCGATAGAACCATGTCTGCTGCGCAGCGACTGTCTGATCCGAGTAGGTAGTCTGGTTCGCATTCAGGCTCGCGATTTCCGACCAGCCACTCGAACCATTGGAACTCTTCTCCACGCGATAGCCGGTCTCGTTTCCGACATCATTCCAGGCGAGATCGATCCGCGTCGGCGACATGGCCGTCGCTGTCAAACCTGTTGGCGCGGACGGCGCGGCTGTCGAACCTATCGTCACAAAGCTCCAGGTTGGACCAGTGGCGGTCTGGTTGGCCATGGTCTTGCCGACGATCCGCCAGTAGTAAGTTGTTCCCTGTTGAAGTGTGACGGGAATCGTGTACGACTCCATCTGGCCGTCATCGACAGAGCCGGTGTCCAGTAACGGCTGACCAGGTTGTGCGCCGCTCTGAAAAGTGCTCACGTCAGACATGTACAACGGCGGATTTGGTGTAGTGCCGAAATAGATGTCGTACTTGTGCGACCACGGACCGCCTTCCCATTGCAGGGTTACCGTCGTCGGTTGGGCAATCGCGCTGTTGGCCGGTGCGGCATAAACCGGCTGAGTCGGCGGCAACGGCACAAAGTCCTGGTTTTCAGTGGTCGAGTTCCACTTGCGTTCAAACTGATTGACGAACCACGTAAAGAACCACGGCTTGGTGGTGAAGTAGTTGTGTTCGAGCTGAAAGTTTGACGACGGACCCGTCCAGTTCGAGGAGCCGAAGATCGTCAATCCCTCGCCGTACAGCAGAACGGTCTTCTGGTGGTTCAGCCCGAGGTGCTTGCGCATCTTGATCTGAACGCCGGCCATGTACATGCGGTCGACGTTCCAGGCGTCCCATTGCCGCGCCGTGTTGCGGTATTCGTCGGGCTCGTGAATCAGACGCACCGGAATGCCACGTTTCACTGCCCCGATCGTGTAATCGCTGAATCCCTGATTCGTGATGCGATACATGATCGTGTCCATCTTTTGCGTCTCGGCGGCGATGTCTTGCTGCGTGCGCAGTCCGTAATCCTGGCTCGAGTCGGTCGAGGGCGGAAAGTTCAACTCCGGATTGATAGGAAACGTCGGGTATTTCCGCGTCAGCGGGCCGTTGATGTTGCCGTAGTTCCCGTAATCGACCGTGTTGGTCCAGACGTCGTCGTACTTCGTTTTGAAACTCTGAACCAGCGATTGATCGTCCGTGAAGTAGATCGCCTCGTCAAAATAGTTGGAGTAGGGCACGTCGGGAACGAAGAAATTGCCGGAGTAATTGGCGCCGCTGAACTCAAGCTTGTTCTGACCGACAAACAGCATCATTTTCCAGTGCAGGATGCCGTCGGTCAGTTTGTAGCGCATCGGAATACCGGCATTTTTCAACATGTTCAGCACATCTTCGTTGCCGGCATAGGTTGGGTTAGCGCGGGGATCGACGAGCACGCGAACGGGAACACCTGCCTGAAAGCGACTGATCAGCTTCGTGGCATACGAGGAGTCCTGCATAAACCAGAAGGCGACATCGATTCCCTGGGTCTCGTTGTCGATCAGTTGCCACAAAGGTTGGCGGCAATCTTCGAAGGCGGTGTCGCAGAGACGCTCCTGGGCGTGAACATTAATGATTGGGAGAAGTACGAGAGCCAGGAGCAGCGGGATAAATAGCCTGGGAAACATAAATTCCTACGCGCGTCGCGACCAGTTTATTGTAGAAACCACCTTGTATCCTGAAACGGCTTAAAGGTCCACTGTTGAAAGAGCGCGGTTGACGGGGAGACGGCCAACCCTCTCGACTTTGTGACTCAATAAGGATCGCGCAAACTAAACCCCTTTTGGACCACCTCGAGAAGGAAGTGTTCCGCTGAGGATCTTTGGTAGCCTGCCGATGCACAAACGCTTAGCAAGAATCACACCGCGACGTGAGAGGATCAAGCGCGCGGTTTTTCGAGAGAAGGTGAAGGATCGATCTAAAACCTTGTCTTGTATTCGGACAGGCGTCTGGTTTTTGGAAGGTATAAGTACATACATCTTTTAGACATGAAGCGGCTGTAACTCAGGGCTTATGTTAAAGTCCGCACTGGGTATGAAGTTTTCAGTTGTTATTGCTACCTACAATCGAGCGGACGAGTTGCCGCGGACGATCGAATCGCTTCGCATGCTTCAGAGTTCGGGTCCGTGGGAAGTGATAATCGTTGACAACAATTCTTCCGACAACACCCGGGAGGTCGTGCTCAACGCCGCTGAGACTTTCCCCGTGCCGCTTCGTTACCTGCACGAGTCACAACAAGGGCGGTCGGCCGCCCTCAACACCGGAATAAAAGCTGCACAAGGCGACATTATCGCTACGACTGACGACGACGTGCGCGTTGAGCCTGACTGGCTGATCAACGCTGAGCAGGCGCTGGAGCATCTGGATTGTGATTATCTCGGCGGCAAGGCGCTCCCGATCTGGGGTGGCGAACGCCCATCGTGGATACCGGAGGGTCGAAGCATTCACTGGGCGGTGATTGCGCTGCTGGACTACGGCCCGGAACCGATTCCGCTCGGAGATTACGTGGTCTTGGGCGTGAATATGGTCTTCCGTCGCGAAGCGTTTGAGCGCGCGGGGCTTTGGGACAACACGATCGGCCGCAAGGCGGGCACGTTGCTGGGGCAGGAAGTGCGAGAGTGGATTCAACGGGCGCGCGCCGCGGGTGTGAAAGGCTTCTACTCGCCGGATCTCGTGATTCACCACGTCATACCCGGCGACAGGCTAACGAAGAAGTACTTTCGCCGCTGGTTTTACTGGCATGGAATCAGCCGCGCGATTCTTTATCAAACCAAAGGGCTCGATATGGAATCGCCGGAAAGCACGGAAATCGACTTTGCCAAGGTGCAGCATATCGCGGGCGTGCCGCGGTACATGTATCGCACGTATTTGCGATCGTTCCTGTCGATGATTGGGTCGCTCGTTCGTGGCGACAAAGTTGGGGTCTTCGAGAATGAGTTGAGTCTTTGGTTTTTTGCAGGAGTTTTGAAAGAGAGATGGAAGGATCGGCGGCAGCCACTCCCACCGCGAAGAAGCTTGGTTACTTTGCGAGACAATTAAGCGAACAATGAAAGCCATCATACTCGCCGCTGGCAAGGGAACACGTCTCAACGGCGTCGATCTCAAGCCGAAATGTCTGTTTGAAGTTGGCGGTCGAACGCTTCTGGACCGGCAACTATCTGCTTTGGCGGAAGCTGGAATAGACGACGTTGCAGTCGTGCTCGGGTTCGAGGCTGAGCGAATCCGGAGTCACTGCCCGCCAAACGTCTCTTTCGTAGTCAACTCGCGCTTTGAAGAAACAAGCAGTCTCTACTCACTGTGGCTCGCGAGAGAGCATTTAATCGACGGCTTCGTCGTGCTCAACTGCGACGTGCTCTTTCATCCGGCCTTATTGACGCGTCTTCTCTCCGCTCCCTACGACGATGCACTGCTGATCGATCTCGTGGACAAACAGAACAACCAGCTCGGCGACGAAGAGATGAAAGTGAAAATCAGCGACGGTTGCGTCGTTGACATCCGCAAGGATCTCAATCCTGCTGAATCTGACGGCGAGAACGTGGGCATGGTGAAATTCAGTGCACACGGTGCTAAACGTCTCGTCGATGCGATGGACACGTTGATCGCGCGCGGCGGTGGCGAACGCGACTGGGCGCCGCGCGCGTTTCGCGAATACGCATTGCACTATCCACTCCACGCCATCACCACTGACGATTACCCGTGGATCGAAATCGATTTTCCGGCAGACTACGAACGCGCGCAGCAAGAGATCCTGCCCCGGATCGCGGCCATGACTGAGTCGTACACGCAATGATCTCCCGAAACTCCATCGAGTGGCTTCGTGGTCTGGACAAGCGTTGGCAACGGCGTCGCGACGCCGAGAAGCGCCGGATTCTCGTTGATAGCCGGACTGCGATGAACTACGCGACGGTGGCTCCTATCGTTGAGGGACTGCAAAAAGATCCGCGTATCGAGATGTTTTTTACGGCCAGCGAGAGTCCGGATCGGCTGCAGAAGATCTACGCCGACGCTCGCACGCCGCACCAGTTAGTGCGGCCAAAGAGCGCCGCGTTCATGCTTTTCGATGCGTACCTGACCGCCGATTTTCTTTGGGCGCGACTGCTGCGCGGCACATGCCGCGTACAAACGTTTCACGGCGTCGCCGGAAAGTATCGAACCGTCTACGACTCACCGGCAGACTCCATGCGCGGTTGGGATCGCCTGTTCTTCATCAACAAACGACGGCTACAGAACTTCATCGCCAACGGCGCGATCGACGCTGACAGTCCGGCGATTCGTTTGATCGGCATGCCGAAGCTCGACTGTCTGGTCAATGGTTCGTTCGGAAGAAATGAAGTTCTGACTTCGCTGGGCGTCGATCCATCGCGACGAACCGTTTTGTACGCGCCAACGTGGTCGAAGTACTCGTCTTTGAGCGTGATGGGTGAGGAACTCGTGAAGCGATTGGGCGCCGCGGGTTACGCGGTGATCGTCAAACTTCACGATCGGTCGCGACAGGGCGACGATTACCACTCGGGCGGCGTGGATTGGGGCGAGAAGCTGTTGCCGCTGTTGCAGAGTAATGGCGGCGTGCTGGCGCCGGGCAGTAATTCGTCGGCGTATCTGGTTGGCGCTGATGTGTTGATTACCGATCACAGTTCAGTTGGCTTCGAATATCTGCTGCTCGATCGACCGCTCATTCGCATTCACGTTCCGCAGTTGCTGGAAAAGACCGATATCGAGCCCGTGTACGTGCAGTTGATGTCCGACGCGGCGACATCCGTCAACAACATCGAAGAGCTGGTGGCTGCGGTTGAAGAGAGTTTCACGAATCCTCAGCGGCTCTCGGCTTCGAGAAGAGCAGTCGCCGGCGAGATGTTTCATAAACCAGGCACGGCCACCACGCGCGCGATCGCCGAGATGTACGAAGTGATCGAGCTGAGCCCGTTGCTGGAGGCGCAGGAAAGAGCTTGAGTTCCCTGACCACAAAGATAAAGAAGCTCAAGGGACTGAAGATGGATGAGATCTCTGTGCGCGTTGCGCAACAGGTCGCCATTCTTTCCGAGCGCGGCGGCTGGTCCAGGCAAATCAGTTTGCCAACTGACGAACAGTTACTCGGTCTGCTCGATACAGGCGGCGTCTCAGCTTCTGACTTTGTAGAACGGCTTCGCAGCCGAGAGGCGCCCCGTTTCTTCGCTTCATTTGCGTCGAAAGAGGAGACGGTGTCTGAGTTTTGCCGCCGCTGGCCAGACGCTGAGCGCGAGATCGTCGCTGCCGCTGATCGCATCGCGGAAGGAACGTTTGATCTGCTCGGCTTGCGCGAACTCAAACTCGGCAATGAGATCGACTGGCACCTCGAACCGCTTTCCGGAAAACGCACGCCGCTGCGTCACTGGAGCCAGCTCAACTATCTCGACGCGAGTGTCGCCGGCGACAAGAAGATCACGTGGGAGCTCAATCGTCACCAGTATTTTCTCACGCTCGGTCGTGCTTACTGGCTGACTGCCGACGAACGCTACGCGGAAGTGTTCGTATCGCACGTCACTTCGTGGATGAACGAGAACCCGCCGAAGCTGGGCATCAACTGGGCCAGCAGTCTGGAGCTCGCGTTTCGCTCAATCTCGTGGCTCTGGGCGTTGCGCTTCTTCGCGGACTCGCCTGCGGTCAGCGCCGAAGTTGTGCTGCGAATGCTGAAGTTTTTGTACCTGCACGCTTCGCACCTGGAAACTTATCTCTCCACGTACTTCAGTCCGAACACGCATCTCACGGGAGAAGCGCTCGGTCTTTTTTATATCGGTTTGTTGCTGCCGGAATTCAGAGACGCGGCGCGCTGGCGTGACCTCGGGCTCGAGATTCTCGTTTCGCAACTGCCGCGACACGTGCAGCCTGACGGTGTCTACTTCGAACAATCGAGTTACTACCATCGGTACACCGCCGACTTCTACATCCATCTCGCGATTTTGCTGCGACTGAACGACCTGTCGTTGCCGCGCGACCTGGAACCGAAGCTCGAACTCCTTTTGGACCACCTGATGCACCTCACGCGGCCGGACGGAACTACGCCGTTTTTCGGTGACGACGATGGTGGCAGGCTCGTGCTTCTCGATCAGCGATCCGCTAATGACTTCCGCTCGGTGCTCGCGACCGGCGCCACACTCTTTAATCGATCGGATTACAAGTTCGTCGCGGGCGAGGCAGCAGAAGAAACACTTTGGCTGCTCGGCGCCGAGGGTTTGCGCACCTTCGACGACATAACCGCCCGCCCGCCAGCAAAAAAATCCGTCGCTTTCGGCGACGGCGGTTACTACGTCATGCGTGACGACTGGTCACCAACCGCAAATTATCTCCTCTTCGATTGTGGCCCACACGGCATCGCCAACTGCGGCCACGCCCACGCCGATGCACTTGCGTTTGAACTCGCCGCAAACGGCCGCACACTCCTGGTTGACCCGGGAACGTTTACTTACACCGGTGGCAAGGAACTGCGGGACTGGTTTCGCAGTTCGGTTGCTCATAACACCGTCACCGTCGATCGTCAGTCTTCTTCGATCGCGGCCGACACGTTTTCCTGGAAGACGAAAACCCCCTGCGAACGTCTCGCATGGATCGAGCACGAGCGTTTCACCTACGT
The DNA here is from genome assembly GCA_036506775.1 of Pyrinomonadaceae bacterium. Lineage (GTDB taxonomy): Bacteria > Acidobacteriota > Blastocatellia > Pyrinomonadales > Pyrinomonadaceae > PSRF01. The sequence continues at coordinate 32,362 of DASXRE010000177.1, forward strand.
TTCCGGCCGTCACCGCGGTTACGAGCAACTCGCCAGGCCGGGGACGCACACGCGCAGCATTCTCTTTCTCAAACATGACTACTGGCTGCTGCGGGATCGGCTCGAGTTAACCGGCAAACACCAGATCGATCAGTGGTTTCATTTCGACTCCGGCGCGTCGCCTGACCTGCTGCAAATCGTCAGTTTCGCGGACAATGGCGCCTGGACGACGGAAGAAGGCCGGGTTTCACACTGTTATGCAGAAAGGGCTCCTGCGCCTGTTCGCGTCTTTACGGCGTCCGCAGAGGGTGACTTTGAAATAACCACGTTTTTGCTGCCGCAACCGGCCTTCGAAAACGCGAGCGTGACGCAGCTTGCGGTTAACGGCGGCCGCGGCTTTGAATTGCAAACCAGCCACACGCGCGACGTGGTGATCCTTCGCGAGCGCGCCGCGCCACTTGCGCAAATGGCTGCTGTCGTTTCAGACTTCGATTGCGCCTGGCTGAGATTCGCCGACGGAAACTCGACTCCGGAAGAGATCGTTTTGCTAGGCGGCCAACGACTGGAGCTTGATGGTCAGAAGATTGTAGAGTCGTCCGAACGCGTCGAAAGCTCCTGGTTGAGAAGAGACGCAGCCCAGAGAACGTATGTGCGGAATTAACGGAATCGCGTTTCCTCGCCGGTCAGGCCGTCACGTTGACGCGACTGTGCTCAAGCGCATGCGCGATGTGATCACGCATCGTGGTCCGGACGATGAAGGCATCTACATCGATGCCGGCGTTGGCCTGGGCCACCGGCGCCTCAGCATCGTTGACGTCGCTGCTGGTCATCAGCCGATGACCAACGAGGACGGCTCGCTTTACATTACCTATAACGGCGAAATCTACAACCACGCCGACTATCGCGACGAACTCATCGCCCGCGGCCACGTTTACAAAACACACTGCGACACCGAAACAATCCTTCATCTCTACGCTGAACACGGACGTGATTGCGTCAACTACCTGCGCGGCATGTTTGCGTTTGCGATCTGGGATCGCAACAAACGCGAGCTGTTCATCGCCCGCGATCGTCTCGGAGTGAAGCCGCTTTACTACGTTCACACTGCCGAAGGTTCCCTCTATTTTGGTTCGGAGATCAAGGCGCTGCTCGAAGCGCGCGCGGTCAAGCCCGAACTGAATTTTGCCGCGTTCTCCGATTACCTCGCCAACCATTCGACGTCGGGTGAGGAAACGCTCTTCGTCGGCGTGAAGCGTTTGTTGCCCGGCCACACGCTCACGTGGCGCGAGGGCGAAGTCGAGATCAGAAGGTACTGGGACGTCAGTTTCGAGAAACGCCCGCGGGAAGGCCGCAGCGATCGGGATAACATCGCGGAATGGGGCGAGCTGTTCAGAAAGTCAGTGCAGCTCCGGCTGATGGCCGACGTTCCGCTCGGCATGTTCTTGTCGGGAGGAATTGATTCGTCAGCCATCGCGGCGGTGATGAGCACGCTCGTCGATGAACCGATCAAGACCTTCTCGGTTGCTTTCGCGGAGCGGGAAGCGAATGAACTCGAATACGCACGGCTCGTCTCGCGGACATTCAAGACAGACCATCACGAAGTAGTCATCAGTCCCGAACAGTTTTTCAACGCGCTGCCAAATCTTATTTGGCACGAAGACGAGCCACTCGCGCACCCTTCGAGCGTGGCGCTCTATTTCGTTTCGCAGCTCGCTTCACAGCACGTCAAAGTCGTCCTGACCGGCGAGGGAAGTGACGAATTGATGGCCGGCTACGCGCGCTATCGCAAGACGATACTGAATCTTGCGCTCGGCGAGCACTATCACGGGATGATTCCGGCCAGTGTGCGCGGTCTGGTGCGCAAGCAGCTCGCCGGCATGACCGGATCGAAGCTACGGCTCAAACTGCGCCGCACGTTCCTCAATCTGCCGCCGGACATCGAAAGCATCTACTTCGACAACTTCGCGGTCTTCTCTCGTTCGTTGCAGGAGCAACTACTGACGCCCGAGACGATGGCTCGCACGGGCGGGATCGACCCTTATGCCGGTGTTCGCGAAGTGCTGGAACACACCGACGCGCAATCATTGCTCGATCGTTTGCTCTATGCAGACATCAAGACCTACTTGCACGAGTTGTTGATGAAGCAGGACCAGATGAGCATGGCCGCTTCGGTCGAGAGTCGGGTGCCTTTTCTCGATCACAAGCTGGTCGAGTTTACGTCGAGTCTTCCGGAGCGATTGAAACTGCGACGCTGGACCACGAAATACGTTTTGCGCCAGAGCATGAAAGGCTTCTTGCCGGATGCGATTCTCGATCGTCCGAAGATGGGCTTTCCCGTGCCGATCGGTGCGTGGTTTCGCGGCGCGTACGCGCCGGTGCTGGACGAGTACGTCCTGAGCGATCGTGCAGCTCAACGCGGTCTTTTCAATTCGCGGTTTGTGCGCACGCTCGTAGAGCAGCACCAGCGCGGCCAGGCCAATCACTCGGAGAGATTGTGGGCGCTGGTGAATCTGGAAATGTGGTTCCGGCGATTCATCGATGGCGAAGAGACGGCAAGTCATTTCGAAAACACGGATGAGAACCTGTTGTTAACGGCGAGAACATAACGGCAAGAAATACGGGCGGGAACGAGTATGGGACTTATCGGGGGATCAATCGCGTACCTCGTGTTGCGGCGTATCAGTATCGACGGCGAAACCGGCTATTGCGACGGCAGCGCCTACAAGGGTGTTAGCAAGATCGAGACACTGCTCGGCAGGCGCATCTGGGAAGAGACAAGAGACAAAGTCGTGATCGACTTCGGCTGTGGCGATGGCGAAGACACCGTTGAAATAGCAGAGCGCGGCGCGAAGAGAGTCATCGGCATCGACATTCGCGAACGCGCGCTGGCGAATGCGAAGAAGAGGGCCGCTGAACGCGGCGTGTCAGATCGTTGCCTTTTCACGACGCAGACGGACGAAAAGGCTGACGTGATCTTGTCCATCGATGCTTTTGAACACTTCGACGATCCGCAAGGCATCTTGCGGATCATGCGGCGCTTGGTGAAATACGACGGATGCGTGATCGCTGCTTTTGGACCAACATGGTATCACCCGCTGGGCGGTCATCTCTTTTCCGTCTTTCCGTGGGCGCACCTGGTTTTCACCGAGAAGTCGTTGATTCGTTGGCGTTCCGATTTCAAGACCGACGGCGCAACGCGTTTTTGTGAAGCTGAGGGTGGCCTGAACCAGATGACGATTCGCCGTTTTGAATCAATTGTCGCGGCGAGCGATTTCAAGTTTGCGGAGTTTGAGCCTGTTCCGATACGAAAGCTGCGACCGCTTGCCAACCGGTTGACGAGAGAATTCACCACCGCGATCGTGCGCTGCAGGCTCGTCCCGCGCGAAACACTTCGACAGGATTTACACGATTCACAAGATGTCGGATCTGAAACGGTGAGCTCTGAAGTTGTGTACTCTAGAAAAGGCGAAGTCTGAAAGCGTGAACTCTGAAAGAGTGGCAATCCTGTAAATTCTGAAATCCTGTCAACTGTGCGCATTTTGTGGCTTAAAACTGAACTACTGCATCCGGTTGATAAGGGCGGAAAGATCCGCACCTACAACATGCTCAAGGAGCTGAAACGTGAGCATCACGTTACGTATCTCACGCTCGACGACGGTGCAGCGAGTGCGGACGATCGCGCCAAAGCCACGGAGTATTGTCATGAACTGGTGTGTGTGCCACATCAGCGGCGCGAGAAGTTTACGCCGGGTTTCTACTTCGAACTGCTCTTGAATCTGGTTTCATCACAGCCTTACGCGATCAAGAAATACACAACGACGGCGATGTTGCGCGAGATTACGGAGCTCGAACGCAAGCAGGCGTTCGATCTGCTCGTCTGCGATTTTCTCGCGCCGGCAGCCAACGTTCCGCGTTCGCTCAAAACACCGACTGTGCTCTTCCAGCACAACGTCGAGGCGATGATCTGGAAGCGTCACTACGAAGTGCAGACCAATCCAGCCAGGAAGGCGTATCTCTACGGCCAGTGGCGCAAGATGTGGAAGTTTGAGAAGGAGATGTGCCGCCGCTTCGATTGCGTGATCGCCGTTTCGGCAGACGATCGCGAGAAAATGAAACGCGAGTACGGAGCGGACGCTGTATTCAACGTGCCGACCGGAGTCGATACCGAGTTTTTCCGTCCCACTCGTTCGATCAAAGCTTCATCGCACAATATCGTTTTCACCGGTTCGATGGACTGGCTGCCGAATGAAGACGCGATTCGCTATTTTATGCGCGAGATCATGCCGCGGGTCAAAGAGAAGGTTTCCGATGCGACGCTGACTGTCGTCGGCAGGAATCCGCCGCCCGCGCTGGTCGAGATGAGCAAGGAAGATGCTTCGCTGATCATCACCGGACGCGTCGATGACGTGCGGCCTTACATGGAGCGCGCTGCTGCTTACATCGTGCCGTTGCACATCGGTGGCGGGACACGGCTCAAGATCTTCGAAGCGATGGCAATGGAAAAGGCGGTTGTCTCGACAACGGTCGGCGCGGAAGGTCTGCCGTTGACTGATGGCGTGGAGTTGTTGCTGGCAGACGAGCCACAGGCTTTTGCTAACGCAGTCGTTAAGGTGTTGACGGACAGTTCGTATGCGTCTGAGTTGGGCCAACGAGCGGCGGAAAACGTCAGGCAGAACCACGGCTGGCGACAGGTCACAGAAAACTTCATTGCGATTTGCAGACAAGCGAAACACGCACAGCTTAACCATAAATCTGTGTCATCTGTGGTTACTGGTTTGAACCCTGAGGTCAAAAACCTTCGATGAGAATAAGTATTTTTGGCATTGGTTACGTCGGCTGTGTTTCCGCCGCGTGTCTGGCGCGCGCCGGGCATGATGTTGTTGGCGTCGACGTCAACCCTACCAAAGTGGAGATAATTAACAGCGGCGCGAGTCCGATCGTCGAGCCGG
>DASXRE010000178.1:0-11122 GCA_036506775.1 Pyrinomonadaceae bacterium
GGGGCGATCATGAGCAGCGTGCCGAGTAACACTGCGGCGCTCATCAGCAATCGCCGTCGACGCGTCGCCCGCACAAAAACGAACAGCGCGAAGGCCCAACCAACGCACAAGTACAAAGGATTGACGCGAAACCAGCACGCGACTCCCAACAGCACTCCGGCGCCAAACGCCAGCCAAATACTGCTACGTTGCGCAGCGAGCAACAACAACCAACACCCGCCGAGCACAAACCACGTCGTCGGTGCGTCTGCTGAAGGATATGTGCCGTACAACGCAAACAGCGGCGAGAGTGCAAACAAAAAGCTGGCTACGATACCGGTGCGCCAACCAAACGCGGTCCACGCGATCCCGGTGAGCAGAACGAACGAAAGAATCAGATCCGCGATCCATTGCACGCTCTGGACGACGTATGCCGAGTGGTTCCCACTGAGTTTGTAAACGAGCGCGACCAACGCGGGAAACGCAGGCGGATACTGCGCGAGATCGGTTCGCGCCGGATCGTCGATCCAGAAGAGCCTTTGTCTGCCGTCAAGAATGTCGCGCGCCTGGCGATCAAACTTGGCGTACGAACCGCCCTGAAACCAGCCTGGGTCGTTGAGATGCGCGCGCATGAATTGAAGCGTGAGAATGCGGACGGAAAACGTGAGAGCAAATACGCCGAGCAGCAGGAGCAATTGTTTGCGCTTAAGCATTTACCTCGTAGGTTTGCGCCCGCTCTTTCGCGTTGCCGGCGGGAAAACCGAGCCGCTCCTGGACCACGTAGAGCGGACGCCGTTTGACTTCGGTGTAGATCCGTCCGAGATATTCGCCGAGAATGCCGAGAGAGACGAGCTGAACGCCGCCCATGAAGAGCACCGCGACAAAGAGCGAAGCCCAGCCGCGCGTGAGGCCTTTTTCAAAAAGTCGGTCGAGAATGGCGACGATGATTCCTGCCGCGGCAATCCAGATTGCGAGAAAGCCGGTCCAGATTGCTAGCTTCAGCGGCACGAGTGAAAACGAGATGATGCCGTCCATCGCGAAGTGAATCATCTTCGCGAGGGGATACTTGCTCTCACCCGCCTGACGCGGGGCGCGATCGTATGGCAGCGCAACCTGGCGGAACCCGGCCCAACTCACCATGCCGCGCAGGAAGCGCGCCCGTTCGGGCATCGCTTTGATAACTTCGACGACTTTGCGATCCAGCAGACGAAAATCGCCAGTGTCGAGCGGCATCTTTGTTTCCGACAGGCGATTGATGAGGCGGTAAAAAACTTTCGCGGTCCAGAGTTTGAAGCGGCTTTCACCTTCGCGTTCGATGCGAATGCCGTAGACGACCTCGTTGCCCTCGCGCCAGAGTTGGACCATTTGCGGAATCAACTCGGGCGGGTCTTGCAGGTCGGCGTCGATGATAACGACCGCGGCGCCCGTGGCAGCTTCCAGTCCAGCGGTCACGGCGATCTGATGGCCGAAGTTGCGCGACAGCAGCAGCACTCGTGTGTGCGGGTCAAACAGTTGGAGTTCGGCAAGAACATGTTGGGTGTGATCGTGGCTGCCATCATTCACGAAGATCAACTCGTAATCGAATCCACTCAATCCTCTCAGCACACCCGTAAGCCGCTCGTGCGTCGCACGTATCACCGATTCTTCGTTGAAACAGGGGATGATTACTGAGATCAACATCTGCGTAATCTGTGGATTACTTCTTCGCGGTGATCACGACGTTCCACCCGATGCGGTTACCAAGTCGTCGTAACAACTTCTCCGACACTACCGAACTCAATATCCTAAGCTCTTCGCGCGTTAACTGCTCAACTTCCACCACCACCTCACGAAACTGTCTAAACAGCTCGCGCGCTTGCTTCCGGCTATAAACTTTCACCAGCGGCCGCGCATCGTGATCGCTGAACTCGATCACGCGACTCATGATCTCTTCCGCCGTCCGTCCACGCAGAAACTCACCACCCAGGAACCCGCGTCGCAAAATAATCTCGACCCAGTAGTTCAGCGAGTTGCGATGATAAAGCATCACTTTTGCCACACCGCCTGGGCGCAGCACACGGTGGACCTCGCGCATGGCGCCCGCCGTGTCGGGCGTGTGATGCAGGACGCCGTTTGAATAGACCACGTCGAAACTTTCCGATGCAAACGGCAGTTGCTCGCCGTCGGCGATCATGAAGGCGCCGTCGACACCGTACAACGCGAAACGATGACGCGTGATCGCAACCGAGCGGGGCGTCAGATCGATGCCGATGCAGCGTGCGCCACCGCGTGCAAACTGCAACAGGTCGGTGCCCATGCCGCAGCCGATTTCAAGCAGACGCGCGCCGCGGAATTTATCAAAACCCATGACGCGCGGCATCCACGGCGCGTACTGCGAATAGCGATGCTGCTCGATTTCGTCAAAAAACTCGCGCGTGCCGAGTTCGTGCTCGCGGTCGTACTCCGCGCCGCAGGGATCCTGTCCCCACTGCTCCCGGGCCCGAACCTTTTCTTCAGCCAGCGTGGTCATCGCTTAATAACACCTCCCTGGAGTGCGGGAACTTGTTACCGCTTTGGCCAAGGCGGCGACTAGTCGCCGCACTCCAGGGAGAGGCTCTAACCTCGAGAGTCAAGAGAGTCGTAAGCCGCCAACACTCGTTGCGCGTTGTGTTTCCAGGTGTGTTGCTTCAGTGCGGCTTCGCGGGCCTTTGATCCAAGATGAGCACGCAGCTCGTTGGATTGCGCGAGTCGAGTGATCGCGGCTGTCAACTCTTCGATATTGCCCGGCTCTACCAACAGAGCCGTCTCATCGTCAGTGAGCACTTCACCAATCTGTCCCAAACGACTTGCGACAATCGCCTTCCCCATCGCCATGTACTCGAAGATTTTTGTCGGCGAGCCAAAGAAATCGCTGCCGTCAGCAAGCGGCACATGTGGCGCGATGAGAATATCGCAGGCATCCAGCAACACCGGCACGCGTTCGTGCGCGACCGCGCCCGTGAAGATCACTCTCCTGCGCTCACGTTCAGCCGCCAATAGCCGCTCAACTTCACCATGCAAGCTGCCGCTGCCGACGAACAAAAATCGCAGCGGCAAGTTCTCCGGAATCGATTTGATCGCTTGTGCAAGTTCAACCACGCCGTGCCACGGCCCAAACGTGCCGACAAACCCGGCGAGCAGATCCGTCTGACCAACTCCAAGCTGGCGCCGCGCTTCAGCGCCACCAATCGCAGGTCTAAACGCCTGCACGTCCACCGCATTCGGATTGAGAATGATCTTGTCGGGAGCGATGCCGCGCGTTTCGAGGTTGCGACGCTCTACTTCCGACACTACAAAAATACGCGCCGCAGCCTGAAGGTTCAAACGTTCGTACCGCTCCAGCAGACCCAGACTTCCGACGCGGTCCCAGTTTCTTCCGACCCAGACTTCCGAACCGTTGTATTCCAGAAACAGCGGCCGGCCCGTGCGCACGGCTGCCGCGACACCAGCCCAACTAAACCGCGCATAGCGTTGATAAATGAACTCGGGATTGGCTTGTTCGATCAGTGGCAGAGCGGCACGTGTGAAAACGAGATTGTTGTGAATGTCGAAGAGCGCGCGCGTGCCTCCGACTGTCTCGGGTGAGATAACCGTAAACCGCTCATCCGACGCATCGACGCCGGCGATTGCGTCGTTGCTGATGATGTCGAGTTCGACGCCGAGCGCACGGAGCGCATCAACCACGCCCTTGATGTGACTGGCGGCGCCGCCCGCCTGGGTCCCCGGACCAGGCGTTGCGCGCAGATAAACGACTCGCGGTGGTCCGGAATCGCGCGCGCGATTGTGAGCACGCGTGTTCAGTGTCGTCGCGGCGCGTTCGAGACGGCGCAATTCGCGACGCGATTGCGCAAAATCAAGTCCACCGATAAACGCTTCCTGGCCCAACCTGACTGGCGCCCCGGTCAGAACACCGCCGCGTTTCCTGCTGACCAAGCCGTCATGATTATCGATCATGATCACCTCACGCGCTCCCGCTAACGCACCGAAGAGCATGAACAGGTTTTGTCCGCGTTGCCACGCAAGACGCTCCGTGGCGATTGCGAAGATCTCCGGCCGATGGGCGCGCAAAGCCGCTAATCGTTTCGTCAAACTACCGGTTTCAAATTGAGCGCGCGAGATTGTTTCGATCGTTGCTTGCGGATAGAGCTGGATCAGTTTTTCGTGACAACGAGCGGAGTCGCCGCTGAGTGCGAGCAGCACGACTTTCATCCACGCAGACTCCATTTCATACGCAGGTTATCCTTCGGAACAATTCGCCGCTCATGCACGCTCTCCACGCGATAGTGGAAGGACAATCAACTCTCGCACTTCATTTCGGCGCACGATAAATACGTGGGCCAGCGAGCGGCGCGTCGTGGCCTGGAAATAGAACGCCACGAGCAAGAAGATCAACGCGTAACTGACGGTAGACGCGATCGCCGCGCCGTAAGCTCCGAATCGCGGCACGAGCGCGAATACCAAAATCAGGTTCAACGCGAGCGTGACGACCCAATAAAGCGGGATCGCGCGCGGCAGACCGAGCGCGTTGAAGTGCTGCACCAGCACCGACTCGAGTCCGATGAGATAAACGCCCGGCAACAGGATCAGTAACAACCACGTGGCGTCAGCGAACGCGGGGCCATAAACCAGTGGCAACAACAGACTCACCGGCACCGTGCCAAGGCAACAAACGAGCATGATGAACGCTGTGTGTCTCGTGGCGAGGCAAGTGGTCTCGCCGTGCGCGTCCTGTTCTGCTGTCACGCGCGGAAACAGCAACGTTGCAATAACAGCAGGAAGGAGCATCAGCAGCAGGCTGAATTGCGTCGCTACGCTGTAAACACCGGCTTCCGCTGGACCACGGAAGTGATTTACGACGAGCAAGTCTGCGCGGAATATGATGGCGCCTGCGAGGACCGAGATGTGAAACTTTAGTCCGTAAGTGATCATGCGCCGCAGCAACGCGAGGTCCACGCGCCACTTTGCGTTCACGAGCTTCTTTCCGGTCGCAACGAGCAGACAGGCGACGACAACACTCACCAAGATGCTGGTTATCGTGTTCAGTTTTACCAGTTCATGAAGATCATTGTTGAGGATAACAAGCACGACCAGCGCATTCGCCAGCAGAAGCAATGGGCCAAGCAGATCAAGTGCGTTGAAGTCGCGGACTCTTCCGACCGCCAGCAGAATGTTGAGTCCGATCAGCGTGAGCAACTGGAACGGAATTGAGACGGATGCAATGCGGATCAGGTCCGGGGAAACGAAGCCGAACCAGTCGGACCGCAAGGATGCGATGGCGTTGAGTGCAACCGCCAGCAGGGAGCCAATCAGCAACGCGAAGAGAAAAGAGTTAAACGCGGCGGCGCGAAAATGCTCGCGGTCTTGAGCGATGAAGTAAGTGTTTGAAGACGGCAGACCAAAACTTCCGAGCTGAACAATAGTGCTGACGGCGACGTTGATAACCGCCAGCTCGCCAACACCCTTCGCTCCCAGCCACCGCGCCACAATAACACCGGCCGCGACGCTGCTGGCGATCATCAACAGCCGCGTGCCGAGCGTGAAGGCTACATCACTGGAAAACCGCCTTGGGTTATTGATCAATCCACTGCTCATACCAGAGGCTCAGGTTCAGCAAGGCCCACAAATGAAAGCCCCAGTCGCGTTTTTGACTACGATGTTCCTCCAGCATCCCCGCCACAAACCCATAATCCAGCAGATCCCGCTTTCGCATCGTCGAATTGAGGAGGTGCCCATCAAACCATCCGCCTAATCCCTCACGAAACCACTCGCGCACGGGCGCGCCAAAACCACGCTTCGGCTCGTACAACAGATCATGCGGCAGGATCTGCTCCAGCGCACGCTTGAGAATGTGCTTCCCGGTGCTGCCTTCAACCTTCAACGAACGCGGCACGCCGAGCGCATATTCAACCAGGTGATGATCCAGAAACGGCACACGCGCTTCCACACTCGTCGCCATCGTGATCTTGTCAACGCGCATCAACAGCAGCTCGGGCAAGCGCAGCTTTAGTTCGAGATATGTCATCCGCGCCAAAAAATCCGACTCCGGCCGCTCCTGCTCGATCCGTTTCAGATACGGCTCAACTACGTGCAACGACGACAGACCATTCATCCGTTCGCGCAACGACTGCGACAACACGCGCGGCTTGAACGTCTCGTCGTAAACCACCGCGCCGCCCCAAAACAACGGTTCATCAGCGCCCAGGCGGCGAATCAACTCAATTGCCGCGCGTTTTCTTCCAGTCGCTTCCAACGCCGGCCGCGACAAGCTCGAAAGCGCACGTCTCAACGCCCGCGGCAACGTTTCCGCATGGCGCCAGAAACTCTCATAAATCCGCAGATGACGAACGTAATTGTCATAGCCGCTGAAGATCTCGTCCGAACCCTCTCCGACCTGGACCACGATCGTCCCCGAATCGCGCGCCAACTGCGAAACGTAGTAAAGCGGCACGCAGACCGGATCCGCAATCGGTTCGTCCTGGTGAAAAACGAGCCGCGGCAGAAAGTCCTGCATCTCCTTTTCGGAGATGATCACCTCGTGGTGATTCGTGCCGAACTGGTTAGCGATGCGACGCGCCGATTGCAGCTCGTTCAGATACTCGGCATCAGTGAAACCAACGGTGAACGTCTCCACCGGTCGCGACATCAGTTCCGACATCAACGCCACGTTCGCGGAAGAGTCAACGCCGCCCGACAAGAACACACCGAAAGGTACGTCAGACATCATCCGCTTGCGAATCGAATCGCGAAGCAGACGCAGGATCTCCTCTCGATGTTCGCTTTCGTCACGAAGGATTGGCTGGGCCGGCGGGAGTGCGTCCCAGTACTGCTGAATGTTGAGTGTGCCGTCACGTTTGAGTGTGAGCACATGGCCCGCAGGCAATTTTTGTATGTCGCGGAAAAGCGTTGTGGGCGCGGGCGTCGTGAGAAAAGTTAAGTAGTGATAAAGCGACTGCTCGTCGATGTCGGGGGTAACGGCGGGATGTTGCAATATCGCTTTGATCTCCGAGGCGAAGATGAAGCGGCCGTCCTTCTGATAGAAGTAAAGCGGTTTGACTCCGATGCGATCGCGCACGAGGACTAGCTGTTGCCTGGGCGCGTCCCACAAAGCGATGGCGTAATCGCCTTCGATATCGTGAATGAAGTCGAGGCCGCGTTCTTCGTAGAGGTGCAGGATTGTTTCTGAGTCGGTGCGTGAAGCGTACTTGTGACCGCGCGCTTCGAGATCGACACGCAGTTCGGCATGGTTGTAGATCTCGCCATTGAAAACGAGCCACGTACCTTCGTCACAGCCGTGCATGGGCTGATGTCCAGCCGCGGAAAGATCGATGATTGACAACCGACGAAAGCCGAAGCCGCCGCGACGCTCGTCGAAGATTAGTTCACCCGTGTCGTCGGGACCGCGGTGGGCCATCTGATCGCGCATTCGCGCAATCAGCGAAGATTCTACTGAGCCTTCACTGGCGCCGTACTCCCAAACTCCACAGATCCCACACATTACTTTGGATAAATTTTCCAGCCAAGTTTGCTTACGCGACCGGAAACGCGCCAGCACGCCGAGACTGAGTCGATTAACTCGCCGTAGTCGCGCGAGACGTGCTGCTTTTCCAGCGACGGCGGCTCATCAAGACTCAACGATTGCACGATCAGACCGACCTCGCGTTTCCGATCCCACGCTTCGATCTCCGCGCCCCGCGCGATAAGTCCCAGCTCCGAGGTGAAATGAAACCACGTCTCAAGCTCGTGCTCTCCATCACCAAAAAACTCGTCTTCAATCAACCACGAACATTCCGACTTGTTAAATGTAACCGTGCGGCGGTGTGTAACCGAAGCAGGCAGTCGCCGGTAGCCGTCATGTTCCGCCACCACCTTGTCATAAACCTCGGTTGACTGCCATTCGAGAACGCGGGGTTGCGCCTCGTTGCCGATCACGAACGGCGCGTTTGGATCGGTCGTGTTCTGCTCTTCACCGTCTATCTTCACCGTGGAATGCCAGGCAGTGGACCGGAACGCATGGCGCATTTGCGGATCGCCAGTGTAGACGTAAGTTCCGGGATCGACGATGAAAAGACGGCCGCGCGCGGAGATTTCAATGCTCAGAGCGTCGTTGTGTCCGTGTGAGCCACGCCCGTCGATACCCGCACCGCTCGCATTGAAGCAAAGGTAACAGTCGTCCTGGCGCATGATGTAAGTCCCTGCCTCGCGAAACGCCTTTGACGCAACCTCGGGAAATTTCAGATCGGGATCGTTGAAAACCTCAGCGCCGATGGCCAACAGATAAGCGTGATCGTCTGCGTGGTGAGGTTGAATCGGCAACACCTCTCCGCCGTCGGTGTCGCCGATCAGCGGTGCAAATCCGTCCGGACGCAGATAAGCACGAATGTACAAGAGCATCTGGTGAAGTTTGCGCCAGTGCTTCTGGTCGATCTCAATCTTGTGTTCGCGGCACATGATGAACGAATAGAGAAACAGCTCCGTCACGAAGCGGTGATAGCCGGTCGACGACTCGTAATCAGCACCGTCAGACAGGATCTGTTTGTCCATTTCGCGCAGCAGCTCGCTTAGACCAAACTCACGCCACTCTTTTGCTTCACGCAATTCCGGCAACATCGCACCCAGCCACAACAGTCCGGCGACGTCTGACAAATAATGATTGCTGGTCGCGATGTAGGAAAACTCCAGGTTGTTTTCGATGTATCTGCCGTGCTGTTGCAGCAGGTGCAGGACGAAGCTCAAAGACTCGGCGTCAAGCTGCGGAGACTTGCGAAACGACTCGAAAGCTGCGAGCACGTTTATCGCCCGCAGTGCGACTTCCATCGCGCAAGTCCAGTTTGGACCACGGCCGTAAGGGTTTTGCTCGTGCCAACTGCGCAGTTGTTTAAGAAACTCGTCCGCGTCGCTCACCCGAAGGAGATGGCCCAGGCGATTCAATTCCCACACCACGCGCACGTCCGAGCCATCCGAGCGCGAAAGCTTTATCTCGCGGTGGTAATCAAGCGGCCACAGGTAACCGGAACGTGGATCCCGGCGCCACTCGATCTCGCCGGGAATGGGAGCCACGGTCGAACGCGGATCAAGGCCGACGAAAAGCTGGATCGGTTTTTTGTTTTGGAAGTGAATAAGTAATTCAGCAGGACCCATCCGTGAGAAAGGACGCGTCAACGATAACGGTCGGGCTTTGTCGAGCGTCGAACGTTCTTTCCAATTCGACGTCGCTGCATAACTACGCCGCATCGCTTCCCGCGCGGCAGTGCTCAGCTTTACTTCGCCGCGAAGCGCACGTTTCAGTTTTTTTATGACGGCCATCGAGCGGGTTTACTGACGATGCGAGACTTCTTCGAGCGCGTCGAGGATGCGTTCTGAAGTGTGTCCATCCCACAGAGGAGGCTGGTGCGTCGTTCGCTTGGCAGAACCGTTCAGCGCGGCCCTGGCGGCGGCGACGATGCGAGACGTGTCAGTGCCGACTACAACGTTCGTACCCAGCTCGACGGTGATCGGCCGCTCGGTGTTTTCGCGCAACGTCAAACACGGAATGCCGAGGGCGGTGGTCTCCTCCTGGATACCTCCGGAGTCGGTCAACACCAAACGCGCGCCGCTGTAGAGACTCAAGAAATCCAGATAGCCGAGCGGATCGATCAGACGCAGACTCTTAATCGCCGCGACACGATCGCTCAAACCGAGTTCCGCGATCGTCTTTCTCGTCCGCGGATGGACCGGAAAGATCACGGGAACAGTTTGGGCGATTGTTTCGAGTGCAGAGAGTATCGGCGCAAACGTGGCTTGCCGATCCACGTTGGAAGGGCGATGTAAAGTCAACACGGCGTAATCTGCGTTGGCAACTCCGAGTTGGCTTCGAACCGGCGACTGTCGCGCCCGTTCCAGGTTCTGAAACAGTGAATCAATCATCACGTTGCCGACGAACCGTATTCGCTCCGGCGGTATTCCTTCGGCGAGCAGGTTTGCGTCAGCGTCGCGCGACGGCGTCAGCAACAGATCGGCAATCTGATCCGTCAGCAGGCGATTGATCTCTTCCGGCATGGTGCGATCGCGGCTGCGCAAGCCCGCCTCGACGTGAGCCACTTTCACTCCGAGTTTCGTGCAAACCAGCGCACACGCGAGCGTCGAATTCACGTCGCCCACAACCAGCACCCAGTCTGGCTTCTCCTGTAGCACGACCGGTTCGAATCGTTCCATCACGGCGGCCGTTTGCGCGGCGTGTGAAGCGGAGCCGACGCCGAGGTGAGTATCGGGTTGCGGCAGGTTGAGATCGCGAAAGAACGAATCAGACATGGCCGCGTCGTAGTGCTGGCCGGTGTGGACCACAAGCGGCTGAAACTGCGCCGGACGCTGTTTCATCGCGGCGACAATCGGCGCCACCTTCATGAAGTTTGGCCGCGCGCCGACGACGTTTATTACTTTCAACATGATTACAGCCGAATAACGCGCGCTTTACTGTCGCGCCGGAGATCGCCGTTGAGCGCGTTACGCGTGTCGACAATGAGTAGCGCGAGGCGGCAGACACGCTGGTAGTCGATATTGCTGTGATCCGTCACGATGATCACGCAGTCGGCAGTCTTTAATTCGTCATCCGTCAGTGTCACCGAACTCAGCGGCTCGCCGTTTCCCTCGGTGTGCGCGTCGTCGAAGCGGATCTCCGAAACAAACGGATCGTGATAACTCACTTTAGCGCCTTTTGCACGCAGCCGATCGACGATCGACAGCGCTGGACTCTCACGCACGTCGTCGACGTCCTTCTTGTAGGCCACGCCCAGCAACAAGACGCTAGATCCCTTCATCGGCTTGCTGTCGTCGTTCAATCCATCCGAAACCAGTTGCACGACATGCTCCGGCATACGCGAATTAACTTCCTCCGCGAGGCTGATGAAGCGCGAATCAAAGCCGTGTTGCCGCGCCTTCCACGACAGGTAATGCGGATCGAGTGGGATGCAGTGACCGCCGATCCCTGGCCCGGGATAAAAGGCCATGAACCCAAACGGTTTCGTGTCCGCCGCGCGAATGACTTCCCACGTGTCGATGTTTAGCGCGTAGCAAAGCCGCGCCATCTCGTTAGCCATGCCGATGTTCACCGCGCGGAACGTGTTTTCCAAAAGCTTCGCTGCCTCAGCGA
>DASXRE010000179.1:0-6957 GCA_036506775.1 Pyrinomonadaceae bacterium
AATTGTGGGTTGGCAGACGTAATGCCAGAACTCCACCGAAACCACCCAACCAGCCGCCGACCGTTTCGGCTTCAGCCTCGGTCAGCTCAATCACGCGGCCCTGCCCGCCGGGAACGAGCTCCGCGACCTGTACGCCGAGCGGCAATGAAGTTACCTTGACGGCAAACGCGCAGGATGTGGATAACGATCAGTTGCTCTACACCTGGTCCGTAACCGGTGGCCGTTTGACTGGTGAAGGTCGTTCAGTAACTTGGGATCTGAGTGGCGTAGCTAACGGATCCTACACCGCGACCGTTGAAGTTAACGACGGTAATCCGGGACATACGGCGAGCAGTTCTGTGACCGTGACGGTGGCCGATTGTGCTGACTGCGTGAAACCGCCACCGCCGTGTCCGACCGTTTCGGTGAGCTGCCCGAGTGAGGTTGATGCAGGCCAGCCGATTACGTTCACTGCCAGCGTCTCCGGTGGTGATTCGTCAGTGACCTACACGTACAACTGGTCAGTTTCGGCCGGTACCATCAGCGGTGGTCAGGGAACTTCCACGATCACAGTTGATACCGCGAATATCGGTGGTCAGAGCGTGACTGCAACCGTCAGCATCGGCGGTGCGGATACGGCCTGCACCGGCACGACCGCGTCTTGCACTACGGGTGTCAAGCCGCCGCCGCGTCCACCGGTTAAGTTCGACGAGTATGGCAACATCAAGTTCAACGACGAGAAGGCCAGACTCGACAACTACGCGATTCAACTACAGAACGATCCGAGTTCGAGTGCTACGATCATCGTCTACGGCAGTTGTGCCGGTGAAGCGCAACAGCGTGGAGACCGCGCTAAAGACTATCTCGTCAATACGCGTGGAATCGAAGCTGGACGCATCACGGTGGTCGATGGTGGTTGCCGTTCAGACCTGACAGTTCAGCTCTGGATTGTCCCGTCAGGCGCAACTGCACCGGCTGCTGATACTTCAAACGTCATCTCGCCATGTCCGGAATGCAAGAAGCGACCAGCTCCGCGCCGGCGCCGGGGAGATGAGGAGTAATTAACTCGAGGCTCAGGCCTTTAACAGAAGCGGGCGATGTTTCTTCGTGAACATCGCCCGCTTTTTTGACTAACGAAGACGCAAAGAACCGTAGAACAGCGCACTCTCGCATCTCCTGTTCACCCCCGTCTCCGGGTACAACCGCCTCTCACGCCCTGGGCATCCTATCCCGCGCCCCCAGCTTTTCAGACACAAAGCAACGAAACTGTAATAAACTATGCTGGCAGGTGAGCGACGTGCTCCACATGCTTGAAACCCTGGAAGAGATAACGATGAGAATGATTTTCGTGCGGCTCCCCCTGGTAATTGCCTTCTTTGTACTTTGCCTCAGTGTTCCGGCTAGCGTTGCCGTAGTTCGCGCAGACGGTGATGCCGCCGACCCGGCACTCTATTCAAATGACTGGCGGACAACCGGCCCTCCAGGAGGCGACGTCCGCGGTCTCGTAGTGGATCCGTCAAATCCGGATCGTTTTTACCTCGGCACGCTCGACGGGCAGATCTATACGTCCGCAGACGGCGGCCACCAGTGGCAATTGCTCTACAACTTCGGCAAGCCCAAACTCTTCGTTGACCACATCATCGTTGATCCGCGCAATCCGCGCGTTCTTTATGTCGGCGCTCACCGGCACAACCAGCCCGGTGGTTTCTTCAAATCAACTGACGGCGGCGTCACGTGGAAAGAGAACGATCAACTGAAGAACGAAGCGCTCCACTCGCTCGCTCAATCGGAATCGAATCCCGACACGCTAATCGCCGGCACGTTCAATACCATCTTTCGTTCCGATGATGGCGGTGAGCACTGGAAACAGTTGCCAACAACCAACGTTCCCGGCTTGTTACATGTTGAGTCGCTGGCAATCGATCCACGCACAACCGATACGATCTACGCCGGCACGTTCTATCTACCGTACAAGACCACCGACGGCGGCCAAACCTGGAGGTCGATCAAGAACGGCATTATCGACGACTCCGACATCTTCGCGATCGATATCGATCCGCGCGATCCCAATCACATCATCGCCTCGGCCTGCAGCGGCATTTACGAAACCAAAACTGCCGGCGAGAGCTGGCGCAAGGTGCAGGGCATTCCTTCGCAGTCGCGCAGGACGCGCGCGATTCTGCAGCATCCCTCGCTTCCCGGGATCGTTTTTGCCGGCACCACCGAAGGCTTCTGGCGATCCGATAAGGGCGGCGATGCCGACTCGTGGATGGTAACCACTTCCCGGCAACTCGAAATCAACTCGATCGCCGTTCATCCGTCGCGCCCGGACATGATCTACATCGGCACGAACAACTACGGCGTGATGGTGTCGAATGATGGTGGCAAGTCGTTCATACCGACCAACGGTGGTTTCAGCGGACGATTCGCCAATGCGATCCTTGCCGATCGCGAGACTCCGAATCGCATCTACGCTTCCACCATCAACACGGCGACTGGCGGTGGTTTCCTTTTCGTGAGCAACGACAACGGCGAAACATGGCGGCCGTCGATGCGCAGCATGCCTTCGCGTCTGATCACTTACGCAATCGTGCAGGACACGCGCGATGCAAACGTGCTGTACCTGGGCACAAACCTCGGCGTCTATCGTTCAACTGATCGAGGCACATCGTGGGCGCCAGTGTGGGCGCCGGTCACGGCAGAGAAAAAGAAGACTGCCACCACCGCGAAACGAAACACGAAGTCCGCCGCCTCGACTGCGCGACGAACTACGACTGCTGCGCCAAAGGTCGGTGAAGAATCCATTCTCCAAATGCAACAGGCGCTGCTCGATGCCGGTTATCACCTGGGCGAGCCAGACGGCAAAATGGGACCAGACACGACAGCAGCACTGAAGAAGTTTCAAACTGATCGACATCTGCCGGTCACCGGAAAACTCGATGCGATTACTCTCAATACCCTCGGCATCGGCGGCTCGACTGGTCCAGCCACTGCAGAACGTTCAAACCTGATTCTCGCAGACGCGGTCAACGCACTCGTCCACACATACGATGTCGAAACTCAGCAACCCGGCTATCTCGCTGCGACCAACACCGGTCTCTATCGCACTCTTGATCCGAATAAAGGCTGGCAAAAACTCTCGTACGGCAGCTTCGATTCGCGCACGACCTGCATTTCGACGAATCTGAAGTCGCCCGAAACGATCTGGGTTGGAACACCGAGCTCAGGCATTCTCGTTTCGCGCGACAGCGGCAAAACGTGGCGCCAGGTCGACGGTATTCCACATGACGTACCGGTTAATACCGTCGTGCAGGATCCGCAACGGCCTGACTACCTGTACGTCGGGACGAAACAAGCGCTCTTCATGTCGCACGACGGCGGCGCGACCTGGACTCGCCGCGGTGGCAATCTTCCCTTCGGCGACTTCACCAGCATTCTGGTTAATCCGCGTAACGGCGACGAGATCTTTGCCGGCAACGCGTATCAGGTCAGTGAAGTCGGCGGCGGTGTTTTCCGCAGCACGAATGGCGGTGTGACGTGGGCTCGAATCGATCCGAAAGGAAGGCGTTTGCCGAGTCAAAGGATCTGGGCGCTCGCTTTCGACGGTCAGGATCAGAACGTGCTGTTCGTCGGCTCTCACTCGGCCGGCGTGTACGTTGTCCCGCGAACCTCCGACGCGTTATCCGTTGCCCAATGACACCGCGACGGGATTCACAGAATTTTCAGGATTCCCGGAGCAGTTAACTGAACTCTTGTTAATTCTGTAATCCCTGTCAAGCCGAGCGCTTGTTGCCTTGACATGCGCTCTCGCAGGCGTGTACATTGCCGCCCTACCCGGAAAATCGGCGGCGGGTGTTTGTCGGACCAAGCGGGGTGACTAAACGGCAGGGCGGTAATCGAAACTAATTAGCTCGACAATTCCAAATCCAAACGGCTCGCTTCCTCGCCAGCTTCAACTCCCGACAACGCCAAGGTCACACAAACTAACGGCCGCTGTGCACTGGCTGCCAGTCAGCGAAGACCTGCGCTGATTGTTACAGTCCAGTGAGCGCGATATGATCGTCACACGCGCTGAAATTTACCGGGAACCACAGGAGTATGCATGTCTAGTGAACAACCCAAGCTGAACGACAGCGAGGCCGATAATCAAACAACCTCCGGCCAGACAGAAACTCAGCCCCAGCGAACAATCATGGCTTCCCAATCCGGAACAGCAACTCAAACCGATGTCGATGATGCCGACGAGTCACGTGCAGGTGGCGACGTCGATTTTGGACAACTTCTCGATCAATTCGAACAAGAGCAAGCGACGCTCGAAGAGGGTGAAGTAGTTCGTGGCACCGTCGTCGGTCTTAGCGAGCGCGGGGTCGTCATTGATTTTGGCTACAAGTCAGAAGGCATCGTCAACCCGGCGGAGTTTACCGAGAATGGTCAACTAACTGTCAAAGCCGGCGACGAAGTTGAAGTGCTGGTCAAGAGCATGGAAACCGGCGATGGTTTGCCAGTGCTTTCGCGCGCCGACGCCGTGCGCATGAAAGCGTGGGACGACCTCGAGAAGGCCTATCGTGAAGGCAGCAGCGTTAAGGGCCGCGTCGTCGATCGCATCAAGGGCGGCCTGCGCGTTGATATCGATGGCATCGCCGCGTTTCTGCCGGGCTCGCAAGTTGATGTGCGGCCGGTGAGAAATCTCGACAGCCTGCGCAATCAGACAATCGAAGCCAAAGTCATCAAGCTCAACCGCAAGCGCTCCAATGTAGTGCTGTCGCGCAAGGCCGTTATCGAGCAGCAGAACACTGGCCGCAAGGATCAGACGCTCCAGCAGATTGAAGAAGACATCGTCGTTGAGGGTCAGATCAAGAATCTCACCGACTACGGCGCCTTTGTGGATCTCGGCGGCGTCGATGGTTTGTTGCACGTGACCGACATGTCGTGGGGCCGGCTGCAGAATCCCAATGAGTTGTTCAAAGTTGGCGACACGATTCAGGTCAAGGTGCTCAAGTTTGATCGCGAGCGCGAACGCGTCTCTCTCGGTTACAAACAACTGCTGCCTGATCCCTGGTCGAGCGTCGAAGAACGTTTCCCGGTGGGTACGCGCATGTCAGGTCGCGTCGCCAGTGTGGCTGATTACGGCGCCTTCGTGGAACTCGAGCCCGGCGTCGAGGGACTGGTTCACGTTTCGGAGATGAGCTGGTCCAAACGCGTGAAGCATCCGAGTAAGGTCGTCAATCCGGGCGACATGGTTGAAGTCGAAGTATTGAGCGTCGATCCGAAGGCCCGCCGTATCAGTCTCGGCATGAAGCAGGTGCAGGAGAATCCGTGGCAGACGCTGCACGAGCGCTATCACGTTGGTACACGTGTGCATGGACGCGTCCGCAACCTGACCGACTTTGGCGCCTTCATCGAGATTGAAGACGGCGTTGACGGTTTGGTCCACGTTTCTGATATTTCCTGGTCCCGCCGCATCAAGCACCCGAGTGAGGTCTTGAAGAAAGGACAGGAGATCGACGCGGTGATTACGAGTATCGACAGCGAGAACCGCCGTCTTTCGTTGTCGATTAAAGATCTCGAACCGAACGCCTGGGAGAAATTCACTACCGAACACAAACCCGGTGACGTGGTCCGCGGCAAGGTCGCGCGCTTCGCGAACTTTGGCGCATTTATCGAACTCGATGACAATCTTGAAGGTCTTTGCCACATTTCGGAGCTTTCGGAAGAGCGCGTGGCGAAGCCCGAAGACGTGGTCCAGCTCGGCCAGGAGCTCGACTTCAAGATCCTGCGCATCGATCCCGAAACCAAGAAGATCGGGCTCTCAGCACGTGCCGTCGGCAAGGATGAACCAATCATCGATACGAAGATCTATTCTTCAGAGGCCGGCGGGGGCATGGCATCGCTGGGCGAGCTTGCCGATTTCGGTTTAAGCAAAGCTGAGTCTGGCGACGAGTAGTTCCTGGGCCACTCATCAAACAATCTGCGCACTTGTGGACAGTCTTGCCCGACGAGTTCCTTTTCTGGTAGTGTACAGTTAACGTAACCTCGCTATTATCAAGACGTTACTTTAATAACTCTCTATTTCAACAATCGAGGTGATGCATGACAAAAGCAGAACTCGTCGAAGATGTTGCGCGAGCGGCGGAGCTGACCAAGAAAGACGCTGAACGTTTGGTCGAAATTGTCTTTGAAAGCATCATCGAGACTTTGAATCAGGGTGAGAAGATTGAATTGCGTGGCTTTGGCAGTTTCCGCGTGCGCGAGCGCGGCGCGCGCCGCGGACGAAATCCCAAGACCGGAGATCCGGTCAGTATTCCGGCCAAGCGAGTGCCGTATTTCAAACCCGGCAAGGAACTGAAAGAACTCATCAACGACGACAATGCAGCCGCGCAGGCTTCGCGAACAAATTCCTCACGAGGACTCAACGACGATAATCGCCAGCCACCCATCCTTTAGTTTTCGAATCACGAGGTAATTGAATTGCAGAGATTGTGGAGTCCCTGGCGTTCACAGTACATCGCGTCAGGGGTCGATTCACAGGCGGAGGGTTGTGTCTTCTGTCGCATCGCTGAGAATCCGGACCAGGATGCGGTGAATTTCGTGCTGCATCGCGGGCAGCACGCGTTTGTAGTGCTCAATGTGTATCCGTACATCACCGGTCACCTGATGGTCGTGCCTTACCTGCACACAAGCGAGCTTGATACCGTGGCGAAAGAGATCACGGATGAGATGATGGACCTCACCAAGCGTTCGCAGACGGCGCTGCGTGCGGTTTATTCACCGTCGGGATTCAATATGGGGATGAATCTTGGGGTGGCTGCGGGTGCGGGTATCACGGACCACCTTCACATTCACTTACTGCCACGCTGGACCGGTGATACGAATTTCATGACTACCGTCGGCGACTCGCGCGTTCTTCCGGAAGCGCTGGAAACGACCTACTCCAAACTCCTTCAGAAGTTCTAACCTCCTTGGAGTGCGGGGACTTGT
>DASXRE010000180.1:0-5731 GCA_036506775.1 Pyrinomonadaceae bacterium
GGCGCTGCGGTACTGGGGCCCGTCGAAGGAAATCGCGGCATACTCGCGAGCAAGATCAAATCTGACGGCCGTTACGAAGAGCAGCTCTATTCGCCCGGTGGTGGCACGCGACGCAAGCCCACCGCGGAAACCCTTGCGAACGGCGATCACTACTTCAAGATGAAGGGCAACGAGCTGTTCAAGGTGGCGGTTCGTTCGATGGCCGAGATTTCACGCGAAGTGCTGGAGATTGCCGGCAAGAAGTCGGACGAGATCGATCTTTTTATTCCGCATCAGGCAAACCAACGCATTACGGAAGCGGTGGCCGAGAGGCTGAACGTTGACCTGTCAAACGTTTACTCAAACATCGCCGTGCACGGCAATACTTCGTCAGCTTCGATTCCAATCGCACTCGATGAATGCGTCGAAGCCGGGCGAGTGAAGGAAGGCGATCTGGTGTTGATGGCGTCGTTCGGTGGCGGCGTAACGTGGGGCGCGGTGTTGATGCGATGGTGAAGGCATTTTTCAATTTGCGATTTTCAATTGCCGATTGCCGATTTGCTGTCTAGCTCGAACCCGAAACGACAATTAGCTAACGCGTGGACTACGAAAAATCGGCAACTGGCAATCAGCAATCGGCAATGTTGTTCCCTGGTCAGGGATCGCAGGCGCCGGGCATGGGAAAGGAACTCGCGGAACGCTTTCCGGTTGCGCGACGGGTCTTTGAAGAAGCTGACGACGCGTTAGGTTTTCCGATCTCGCGGCTCTGTTTCGAAGGTCCTGCTGAAGAGTTGCAGTTGACCGAGAACACTCAGCCCGCGATTCTGACAACTTCCGTGGCCGCGTTTCGTGCTGCAAGGGAAAACGGTTTACCGGCGCCCTCGTTTGTCGCGGGACACAGTCTGGGGGAGTATTCTGCACTAGTTGCAGCCGGTGTGCTGGAGTTGTCAGGCGCCGTGAAGACGGTGCGCGCGCGCGGTCAGTACATGCAGCAGGCAGTGTCCGTTGGCACTGGCGCGATGGCCGCGGTGATCGGCGGCGAGTTGAGCGCGATAGAAGAGGCGTGCAGGCAGGCGAGCGGTGATCAGGTTTGTAGCGTTGCCAATTCGAATTCGCCTAACCAGGTGGTGATTGCCGGAAACACCGAAGCAGTGGATCGCGCGATTGAATTACTGAAGAATGCGGCGAAACGGCTGATCAAGTTGAACGTGAGCGCGCCTTTTCATTGCGCGCTGATGAAACCGGCACAGGAGAAACTTGCAGCTCATCTTGAGCGTTTGGCTTTCAACGAGCCGCAGATGCCGGTGGTGACGAACGTCGATGCAACGATCACGACGGCGCCGGGCGAATTGCGCGACGCATTGTTGAGACAAGTTTCAGCGCCGGTTCGCTGGCTGGAGTCGATGCAGTTGTTACTCGGAGAGAACGTGCAAACTTTTGTAGAGATCGGACCCGGCAAGGTTTTGTCGGGACTCATGCGGCAAACGAATCGCGACGTAAAGTGTCTTAACGTGGAAGACGCAGCAAGTCTGGAGGCGACACTCGCCGCGCTTGCTGTCAGGGATGAATTAGTCTAATTAAACTCACAGAGGAGCAAACACGATGCCCGATCAAGAGATCGAGAACAAGGTAAAGCAGATTATCGTCGACGAGCTTGGTGTCGATGAAAACGAGGTCACGCCCAATGCCAGATTTATCGATGACCTCGGTGCTGACTCGCTGGACACGGTTGAACTCGTGATGCGTTTTGAAGAGGAGTTTGGCATTGAAATCCCTGACGAAGACGCCGAGAAGATCCAAAGCGTGCGGGACGCGTATAACTACATCGACCAGCATAAGAAGTAACCCTGATTGCCAATTGCCAATTGCCGATTGCCGAACTGAAAACAATTGACATTCGGCAATCGAAAATCGGCCATGAACAATTGGCTGGTGATGATTACCAAGGAGTTCTAAGTTGACACGTCGTGTCGTGATTACAGGCCTCGGCCTCGTGACACCTGTTGGCAATACTGTCGAAGACACCTGGACCGCGCTGATGAACAGTCGCAGCGGTGCGGATTACATCAAGAAATTCGACGCTGAAAAGTTTTCAGTCAAGTTTGCCTGCGAAGTAAAAAACTTCGACCCGCTGACATTCATCGCCAAGAAAGAGGCGCGCAAGATGGGCGCCTTTATTCATTATGCGATTGCGGCGTCGATCGAGGCGGTCGCCGACTGCGGCATCGAGCTCACGCCCGAAGGCAAGTTTCCCGACAGCATAGCCGAGAACGCCGGCACCTACATCAGCAGCGGCATCGGTGATTTCTGGGCCATCGAACGCGAGCACTCGAAACTGCTCGATGATGGACCAGACCGCGTGTCGCCCTTCTTCATCGTTTCCGCTATCGTGAATCTCGCTGCCGGCCAGGTCTCGATCCGTTTCGGCGCCAAGGGACCAAACTCCGCCACTGCGACTGCCTGCGCCGCCGGCGCGCACGCAATCGGCGACAGTTTCAAGATTATTCAACGCTGTGATGCCGACGTGATGATCTGCGGCGGCGCGGAGTCGGCGATCACGCCCATGAGCGTGGCGGGTTTCTCCGCAATGCGCGCGCTTTCCACCAACAACGACGACCCGTTGCACGCCTCTCGTCCGTTTGAAAGAGATCGCGACGGGTTTGTCATCGGCGAGGGCGCCGGGATCATGATTCTCGAAGAACTCGAGCACGCAAAAGAGCGCGGCGCGAAGATCTATGCCGAAGTCGTCGGCTATGGTGCGTGCGCTGACGCGTTTCATCTGACAATGCCGGATGAAACGGGTTCGGGCGCGCGGCGCGTCATGCAGCGAACGCTCAAAGATGCGGGCGTGAAACCGGAACAGGTCGGTTACATCAACGCGCACGGTACTTCGACGCCTTACAACGACAAGTTTGAAACGCGTGCGATCAAAGAGACGTTTGGCGAACACGCTTACAAGCTGGCCGTCAGTTCAACGAAGTCGATGACTGGTCACCTGCTCGGCGCGGCCGGCGGAATTGAAAGTGTGTTTAGCGCGCTGACCCTGCAGCGCAACGTCATACCGCCCACGATCAATTACGTGAATCCGGACCCGGAATGCGATCTCGATTACGTGCCGAACGAGCCGCGCGAAGCGCACGTCGATTACGTGCTGTCGAACAGTTTCGGCTTTGGCGGCACGAACGCGGCGTTGTTGTTCAAGAGGTATGAGGAATAGATGAAGGTTGTTGTGATGATGAAGCAGGTCGCGAACAAGGACGCGATCCTGCGAATTAACAAAGACGCCACGTGGATCGAAGAGGGCGATCTCTCGTTTGAAGTGAGTGAGTCAGATGGGTACGCGCTGGAGGAAGCTTTGCGCGTGCGCGAGAAGCTCGGTGGCGAGGTGGTTGTTTGCTCGATGGGCCCACAGCGCGTGAAGAGCGTCATCAAGGACGCACTCGCGCGCGGTGCGGACCGCGCCATTCACGTTGTTGGCGATAACCTGACGCATCTCTCGCCGTTTGCCGCAGCTACTGTGCTGGCTGACGCGATCCGCGACGAGAAACCAGATCTGGTCATGACAGGTTTGCAGTCGGACGATCACGGTTACGGTCAAACCGGCGTGATCATCGCCGAACTGCTTGGTCTGCCGCACGCGACGATCGTCATCGAACTCGATGCGGCTGCCGACAAACTGCGCGTCAAACGCGAACTCGAAAGCGGTTGGTACCAGTGGTACGAGATGCCTCTGCCGGCGTTGCTGACTATTCAGTCAGGCATCAGTCAGATTCGCTACGCCACCTTGAAAGGGATCATGGCAGCGAAGAAGAAAGAGATTAGAGAAGTGACGCCGTCAGCAGAGGTTGTTGGCCGTCCGTCGCATCAGCGCATCGAGAAGATCTACCTGCCGCAAAAGATGAAGCAGACGCAACTGCTCGGCAACGGCGATGCGAAAGCGGGCGCCGCTGAACTGGCTCAGAAACTCCATACCGAAGCACGAGTCTTCTAACCACAGATCACAGAAGAACAGTAATGAGTAACGGAATTCTGGTTTTTATCGAACACAAAGGCGGCGTCGCGAACAAGAGTTCGTTTGAAGCGATTGCGGCCGCGCAGGCGCTCGGCGGGCAATTGGGGGAGAAGGTTAGCCTCGTGGTGCTCGGAGCTGACGTAAGCGGGCTGGCCCAGGAGCTTGCCGGCTACGAGGTGGAGAAAGTGATCTGCGCGACGAATGCTAAGCTCGCGGACTACACACCCGATGCTTACGCCGATGGATTCGAACAGATCGTCAAGCAAGTAGCTCCAAACTTTGTTTTCCTGACTCACACCTACCAGGTGCGCGACTTCGGGCCGAAGCTCGCCGCGCGTTTCGGCAAGGGGATGATTAGCGATTGCATTCGCGCGCGTGTCGATAGTGGCAAGATCGGATTTACCAGGCGGATTTTTCTCGGCAAGTTGGACGCCGACGTTATTTCGGATGGGGAGGCGCCGGTGTTTGCGACTTTACAAACGGGAGCTTATCGGCCCGACCAGGCGGCAAAGGCAAGTGGGGGAAGTGGCGCGGCGGTTGAAACCGTTGCCGTTGAGATTGGCGACGTGCGCATGAAACCGGAACCGCCGTTCCAGGAAGCGAAGCAGGCGGTGGATCTTACGAAAGCCAACGTGATCGTCGCTGTCGGCCGCGGCATCAAGAGCAAAGAGAACCTGGGGCTGGCGGAGAAGCTGGCTGAAGCGCTCGGCGGCGATATCGCAGCTTCGCGCCCGATCTGCGATGCGGAGTGGCTGCCAATCGATCGGCAGATTGGATCTTCCGGACAAACAGTCGCGCCGAAGCTTTACGTCGCGCTCGGAATCTCCGGCGCGATTCAGCACCTGGTCGGCATGAAAAACTCGGGCACGATCGTCGCCATTAACAAAGATCCGGAAGCTCCGATCTTCGATATTGCCGATTACGGAATCGTCGGCGACCTGTTTGAAGCGGTGCCGGTGCTGACTGAAGAGGTCAAGAAGATCCGAGGACTCGCTTGAGTTCGTTCACCGCGTCCTCCGGTTTCCAGTCGTTGCCGTTGTAAACTTTCGCGACCTTGCCGTCAGGGCCAACGATCACGGTCCTCAGCCCGTGAATGATCTGATCTTTTTCCGCGACGTACGTCAAACCAAAGAACTGAGCCATCTCCTTCACCTGATCGCCTGACGCAAACTCCCAATGTGAGAATGTCTCTTCCTGATAACGTTCGGTGTGTGCGGCGCCATAACTGCGCAGCACCTGCGGCGTGTCGTAAGCTGGATCGATGCTGACGCTCAGCAGATGCGTCTTCTCGTAGAATTCAGGACTCTGTTGTAACTGTCGATCGACTTGCGCGAAATTGTTGCTCATCAACGTGCAGTATTCGGGCAGCGGGCAGCGCGTGTAGATAAACGTCAATAGCAGAGCCTTGCCGCGATACTGTTGCAGGCGGATCTCTTTTCCGTCCTGGTTTCGGAGGATGTAGTCAGGTACTTCGTCGCCTTCTTTCGCCTCGGTGGCGGGCGGAACTCCGGAAGTGTCGCCACTCTTTCTCGCTACGAACAGGTTTTCCAACCATGACTGCGAACCATCCACTACGAGTGTTGCCGTAACCTCATCGTCCGGCGCCATGAAATCCAGATCTGCCTGGTCGGGAACTGTGAACGGCATCGTCATCGCGGGCATCAGGCCTTTGACTTCTTCGTGGGCAATCGTCGCGAGGTGCTTGTCGCGCTCGATCAGGACCACCTTGCCCTTCAACTC
>DASXRE010000181.1:0-3182 GCA_036506775.1 Pyrinomonadaceae bacterium
TGGTTTATTGTTTGAACTTGGTTCTTTGTTCTGTGTAATTGCTTCGTTGTCAGTTGTCGGGCATTACTAATTGCGCTTCGACACTCTCCACGAGCTGTTTGATGGTCTCTTTGGGCGCCAGATCCGCGGCGAAGCGCACGCAATTCTTGTTGGCGGCTTTTGCTTCGTACATCGCGGTATCGGCGCAAGCAATCAGTTGCTGCGGCGACGAGGCGTGTTTCGGAAACGCCGCGACACCAAAACTGGCAGTTAACGAAAGCTGTAACCGCCGGCCACCGGTGAATACATGTCTCAGAATCTTCTGACGAATGCGCTCAGCGACCGTGCCTGCGAGCTCAGTGCCGGTATCGGGCAAAACGATCACAAATTCATCGCCGCCATAGCGTGCGACCGCGTCAGTGTCGCGGATGGAGGAGAGAATCACGGCCGCCATTTCCATCAGCACGTGAGAGCCGACGAGATGGCCGTGTTCGTCGTTGACGCGTTTGAAATCGTCCAGATCGAGAAACAGTGCGGCGACACTTGAGCCGTAGCGGCGCGCGCGGCGGATCTCGTTCAGCAGGAACTGGCGCAGGTATCTCGCATTGTGCAACTTGGTGAGGTCGTCTGTTTGTGACAGCCGTTCGGCTTCAGCGATGCGGACGGCATTCGCGAGCGCGGAAGCTATCGGCAACGAAAGCGAATCGAGCAGGGCCACGTCAGTCTTCTTGAACGCATGTGCGCCGGCGCCTTCACGAATGCCTTCGATGACGCCGAGGATTCTCTCGCCACAGATCAACGGCACCGCGAGTACAAATTGTCCGCGTTCCTTCTTCTTGATGATTCCCATTCCGGCTGCGGCACGTTTGGCAGCCTTCGTTTCAGAACCGATTGGCAGATCGGACTCACCGGTCAGCACGCGTCGCCATTCTTCTTCGCTCTTGCCGGTGTTTGCTTGCGCTGGCCTGTGGACCGCGATCGCTTCGAGTGTTGCGCTTTCGACGCCTTTCTCTTCCGAGAAAAGGTAGATGGCCCAACGGTCAGCACTGATGAGTTGATTGAGTCCGACAAGGGCGGTATTGGCCGCGCCGATCTGGTCGCTAATGAAATGGAGCGAAGCGACGAGATCAAATGCTGCACGAAGATCGTTGAACTTGATCTTGGGTGGCAACGACGACGAACCACGTCCCGCAGGTTTTTCGATCACTTCCGGCAGCCGCAGTTCGCCTGACGAGCCCTGACCTTCGATCTCTCGCAAAAGTGCAGGGATTTGGGCGGATTTGTCGGCAATCGCGAGAAAGCCGAGTCGCTTCAGCGTGGCGCCGTCGAGACTGCGCAAGTTGAGACTTTGATAACCGTTTGTTTGCCGGCGACAGGCGACGAGCGGCGCGCCGGGCCAGAACGCCTTTGCGTGATTGATCGCGGTGTGCAGTTCTACCATGTCAGCCCCGGGGACCACTTCGTAAAGCACGGCGAGTGGTGGTGGACCATCGAGGTCAGGCAGGTTCTGATTCTTCTGCTGCCGCGCGAGGGCAACCTCAACTTCGACTTCTCGCAGTCCTTCGATCAGAGTCTTCACGCCAGCCGCACGCAAGGCCTCGATTAACTCGTAGGCCGGCGCTTCATGAGCATCTGTCAGTAGAATTACGTGACTCGACACGCTCGTAGATCTCCGACTCAGGTTCGGCCCCGTGCGGAGCGACCGGAAAGTGAAACTTTGTATTGACTGCTGTTGCCTTGAGAGTCCTGTGCTTCGACGGTCAAATCGCGCGCGCCGGCGGAAGCTGTGACTTGTATTTGAAACGAACCGTCCTGCGCGACGATCGTTTCGCGGCCGCTGGCCTTGATCGTCGTGCCCGGCTCAGCACGACCACGGACCAGATAAAGACTGCCGCCGAGAAGTTCTGCGCTGAGGTTTGAAAGCGCGACTTGTGATCCTGTTCCTCGCGTCACCACGATGAACTTCAACGGATCACTCCAGTCGCTTGCTTGTCCGGTCGCTGCCGTCGCGCGAATGCGCCAGAAGTAAACTCCCGGACGCAGATCGCTGGCGCCAAACTCAGTCGCGACCAACTGATCACGTTCGATAACTTTTCCATCCGCGACGAAAAAAGGCGAGGTTGCAACTTCGACGCGATAGTAAGCGGGTGTGCCCGATTGCGGCCGTTGCCATTTCAAAGCGACGCTTGCGGCGCCGCTTGAGCCGACAAAGACTTTTTCGAGATCGTGAGGTTGCGCCGGTTGAGGAACGTCGAGCAATCGCTGCGCGACTGACAGGCGGCCGGAGTTGTTGACTGAAACGTACTCGCCACCGCGAATTGAAGTTTTTTCGCCGGAGCGGTTGGTCGTTTCGATGACACCGGTTGAGACGCGGATTTCTTCAGTGCCCTCGGGGTTCACGCCGAAGCTGGCGTTTGTCTGTTCACCGACCGTGTTTTTGGTTTTCGGAGTCTCGACGACGTTCGTGGTGCCCGCAGCCTGTTGGTCGGTGCGCACCGAAAGCTGACCGCTATCGACGACGACGTGGACGTTGGTTCGCTTGCCGTCATCCGCCCGGGCGTTGTCCCGGACGATGATGGTGCTGTTCGGTTTGACCACGAGGGTCGAGCCGTCGGCGAGGCCGATGCGGGCGCGGCCGCTGGCCTGTGTCTGGACGGTGTCGCCGGGATAGAGCTGCGTGTCGGCATTGGCCGGGATCGTCTCGCGCGTGGCGGCGCGGATGACGCGGACGTCGCCTTCGAAGGAGATGAACCGGGCGCCGGCCGGATAGTTCATTTCGGCTACGTTTTTGAAGGGATTGCCGTACTTCCAGACGTAGAGTGCGGCACCCGCGGCAACGCCGCAGAGGACAAATATGGCGATTACCAGATAGACAAAGCGCTTCTGAATAATCCACCAATCAAATGCAAAGCGACTGGTCTTATTCGCCACCATTTTCTAATCGTGGAGGGGGTCCAACCCGGTTGAGATCGAGTGCGGTTGCTGAAAAGGCCTTGATCCGCACGTTTATAGGTGTGAGTCCGAACGGTGTCGACGGGTAAAACCGCCGAATTCCAGGCAGCAACACTACCGGTTCAGGAATTTAACATACGGGAGCGAGTAGGTTCAAGCTTGTTTAATCGAAGGGCTGGTGGGTGGGTCTCCAAATTGGGCGCTTCCTTGGAGTGCGGGGACTTGTCACCGCTTTGGTCCGGTGCTATCGC
>DASXRE010000182.1:0-34614 GCA_036506775.1 Pyrinomonadaceae bacterium
GCTTCTCTTTCGTTAATGATGGCAATCGCGGCTTGTTGACAGCCGAAGTTGTGCACTATCGCTTCAAGCGCCAGCAACAACCGGTCTTGAAGCCGGGGCGTGGCCAGCATCTGCGTCGTCGTTTCGATGAAGACATCGAAATGACGGAGACTAAGCTGCCCCGACTCAGCAATAGATGAGCCGGATTGGAGAGCTAACTCTGATGGCACTTCACCCATAAACGCTGAACTTCCAAATTCGAAGGCCGTTGTCTAAAACGAGTGCGCTTACCTCTCGACATCAATTGTCGTGCGACGTCGCGTTTCAGTTTCGACTGTTTCTGCCGGACCAGTCAGGGCCGGTCGCGAAACTGCCGGAGTCAAACCAACCGCTTCCGCATACTTCAGGTACGTATCGATCGATGCAACCACGACGCGTGCCTCAATTGTAATGAGGTCAATGCCGACCAGTGAAATGCGGACCCACGCATCGATCACGATGCCTTTGTCGAGCACGCGATCGAGAACGTCTATTAAGCTAGTACCGCCTGGTGCTCTTTCGACAGCCATTTGCTTCAGTTCCTTTTCTAGAGTTTGGAAAAACCCGCATACTGCTTGCGCGAGGACGGACGGCGCCCGCTTGTTCTAAAAAAACTGGACAGGACCGACAGAATTCACAGGATTGCCCGTAACGTAGTTGAGACATACTCCCTGAGGAAATCCTGTCTATCATGTAATCCTGTCTACCCTCGACGCTTCTTTGTCGCCTTACGCGTCGTAACCTGACGCTTCACGCTAACCGGCTCACTGCCGGCGACGCGAGCTGTCGCACCCAGCTTCCTGATTTCCTGTTCGAGCTCGGAGAGCCGTTCGCGAAGCTCCACATTCTCAGCTTCGGCGCGCTCCGCCCTCGTGGTCAGATTGGTGTCGTAACGCCACCAGTTCAGACCAATCTGCTCGGCTTTGTCGATCGAGCACACAAGTAGCCGAATTTGTAAGGTGAGTAGTTCGACATTCGCCAGCGACACCTTGATGTCGCCTGCTATCACCAGTCCCTTGTCAAGAATACGATCGAGAACATCAACCAGGCCCGGGGGACGGGCCGTTATCAGGGTAGACCGCTCACTGGACACTTTCGCCCTCCACGCTCAGGGGGCGGCTTTACTCAAAAAGCTTGGATGGCCGCCACCATCGGTAACTCTGCACCGCAAAAAGGCACAAGAAACACAACTAAAGATTGATGACACTGTAGCACCTCGACTTAACCGTCTTTCATGTGCCTCTTGTGCTTCTTTGTGTCCCAAACTACTAAATCAGGCGCCCTATCGGACCAAGATCGAGATTGAGGTCTTCGTCCGCCAACCCGAATTGTGTCTTCAGCTCCTGGAGCTTCGCTTCCAACCGCATCAGGGCCAATCCCAACTCTTCGATCTGTTCAGGTGAGAGATCTCCGCCTTCCATACGGCGGACGGCCTGCTTCTCGAGCAGGCGACGGATGAACTCAATCAGAGTAAGAACCAGCTTTGCCAGGCCCTGTTCGACACTTTGCGCATCAATATTTATTCGCGATGGCAGAGTGCTAGTGACACAACTGAGTTGTTCCACGAACTCCTCGACATGCGAAGTTTCTATCTCCGGCTCAGCCGGACGGGGGTTTTCGGGGGAAAGCTCCATCAGCTTACTCCGAACTGCGATTTAAACTCAAGGTCAATGTTTGCAAAACTGTATGGCGGCCACGGCCCACTGACAAGAAAATGGAGTTCCGGCTTTTCTTCGCGCGCTTCTTTCAGCCGCACCCGGTACTGCTCGACCGCGCCACGTTCCACCAGATACGCTGCAGCGAGTAGCAGTTTCTCAGTGGGATTCGTGTCAATCCGCTTTTCCCGGACCATCTCGCCAGTTTTATCCTCCAGCCACACAGCGATTCTCCTCGCTTCCGCCGCGCGAGCTTCACTCCCCATGAGTTGCCGCCGCTTTTCATGTAGAAAAGCCGTACCCGGTTTCTCCTGCACGTCCTTGTGCAGCGACTCGTCCGTCCAGTTGCGATTCCAGACAATCTTTACGCTCATCTCGACGCAGCCACGCACCTGCTCCAACTTCCGTTGCAGCGTCTCCCGCCGGGCGGTCAAATAACTATTCAACTTTGGTTCGGTCACCAAAGTGCCGAAGCGAAACGGCAAAGGCGTGGTCTGCTTGAAGACACTTTGAACGACGGCCGCATGGGCCAGGGCATTCTCGCGATTCACCAACACGGCTTCACCCGCGAAGTCGCTAACCACCGACGAAAAGCAGCCCGTGTCGATCCAGCGAACAGCAGCGCCTGCAATCCCGCGGAGAGAGTTCGGCAAAGCGTCGGTTCCCTCCGTCAGGCAATAGATGTAAACCTTCATTAAAGTTTCGTTTCGCGGTGACGCAAAACCTCGTTGGCAGTCTCGACCGAACTGAGCAGCACATTGAGCCCCAGAAAAATGAGATCGATGTCGGCCACGGAGATAGTGATCTCGCCTGCAATGACCAGCCCGCGATTCAGCACGTGATCGAGAGTCTCGAGCAGCGAAAGCTCAAGCTCGTCGATCTGCTCGCCACCTTCGTTAACGATTATCTGATCGAAAGGAGAACTCATCCGTTTAGTTCGGTGAAGTTGTAAGCCGGCCAGGGACCCGTCAGTTCCAGCCGCACACCCGCGCTCAAATTCTCTTCCGCCACTCGTTCTGCCGCACCACGAAACTCTTCAAACTCCGACCTCTTTATTAAAAAGGCAAACTTCCCTTTCAGTTCACCATGCTCGGTCGATTCTACTTTCAAAATGCGCAGCCGCCTGGCGTCTTCAGCATGCACACCTAACGTCTTCTCGATTTGATCGATGATTCCGTTCAAAGCCACGCGTGCTTCGTCGACCCGCAGCGCGTCGATCTTCTTCTGCATCAGATACGACTGACCCGGCGAAGCCGCTTCCGCCTGACGGGCCAGCTCGCGCAAACGCGGACTGACCGAAGTGATGCTCGCCATTAATGTCGCGCGATCCGAATAGACATTTACTCCCCACTCCTCGCGCCCTCGCAGACGTTCGATAATCTGCTTCAGATCTCTTCCCTTCCCGGTAAGCATCCGCTCGATTCCGGAGCGGTCCAGGTAGATCGTGCCGAACCGAAGTGGAACCACGCTCACGCGTTTCGCGACGTACTCAACTATCGTTTCGTGGCGCATGGCCCGGACGGCGGTCCAGGTGGCATCAGCCAGATGTCCTGATAGCGCTTCTTCGCCGTAAACCTCGAGCGGAACGGCGCTGGCGAGAGCAGCCAGATCGTTTGCGATGACCCACTCCAGTTTTGCAGTTTCTTCGATAGCCGCGGGAAAGGATTCGACATCGAAATTCTGCGCAGCCACACTCTCGGCTACACAGTAGACGTAATATCCGCGATTGTTCTGTCCGTTACCGGTCATAGGACGTGCTATGACCGGCATTATATACGTGGTAGGTGATTAGTTGGAGGTTGAGGGCTTGCCGTAGTAGAAGTTGCCCTGCATTTGCCACTTGCCAAGATGAAACTGCCGCTGGGCGCCGCACCTCAGACACGAACGCCAGGCGCGTCCCCCGCGGGAAAACGGACGGCTGAGTTCCGCGTGCCAGCAACCAAACACTCGCGCCATGAAGTCACCAATCCTTACTGTTACCTGACCAGCTTGCATCGTCTCACCTCTCTCAAGAATTCCCTTTCGTCTCAATAACGCGAAAACACCGGTCGAATAGGGCCACCTTTCAGTAGCGTTCTTTCTGGCTTATACTTAGCGCTCGCGCTGGAGAGCTAACGATTGAACAAAAACCCCTCTGACAATGTCACCAAATTGCTGATCGAACTGTCGAACGGCGATCGGGACGCGGTTGATCTTTTATTACCCGTAATCTACGATGAGTTGCGAAAGCTTGCGGCGAATTATCTGCGGCGTGAACGTCCCGATCACACCTTGCAACCGACCGCCCTGGTACATGAGGCTTACCTGCGTCTGGTGGATCAGACGCGAGTAAACTGGCAGAACCGGGCTCACTTTTTCGGTGTAGCTGCGCAGATAATGCGCCGGCTGCTGGTGGATCATGCACGCAAACACAACGCGGAGAAACGCGGGCAGGATTTTAAGAAGCTCTCCCTTGATGAGAATATAGACCGCGCCGTCGAACGCAGTGCCGAACTCCTCGCGCTCGACGACGCGCTCAAAACCCTGGCTACGTTCGACCAACAAAAAGCGCGCATGGTTGAGTTGCGGTACTTTGGCGGCCTCTCCATCGAGGAGACAGCAGACGTTATGGGTGTCACTCCCACAACCATCAAACGTCACTGGCGGCTCACCAAAGCCTGGCTGCATGGTGAAATGCAAAGAAATGTTTAAGGCTTGTCCCTGACTCGAGACTGATCTGACGCGGCCGCGTTACTGTATTGACTCGGTGACCCAGAACCGCCGTTGTGTTCCGTGACCAAGGAGGTCAGTACCGAGCGTCGGGTATAACTTCATACTCCAGAAACGTCTTCTGCTGCATCCAAGTTGTCCTTACTTAACTAGTTCGAGCAAAGCATCCAGTAAGACATGACCCCGGAACGCTGGCAAAAAGTTGAAGAGATCTTTCAGGCCGCTGTCGAACTTCTACCCGAAGAACGAGCGCGCTACGTAGCACAAGTCTGCGC
Source organism: Pyrinomonadaceae bacterium (assembly GCA_036506775.1). Taxonomy (GTDB): domain Bacteria; phylum Acidobacteriota; class Blastocatellia; order Pyrinomonadales; family Pyrinomonadaceae; genus PSRF01. The sequence continues at coordinate 4,658 of DASXRE010000182.1, forward strand.
CGACGACACCACTCTCAAACGCGACGTCGAATCGCTGCTCTCACAACACGACAGTGCCGGGGAACTTCTGGATAAACCCTTCTACGGCAGCACCGAGTTGAGCGTATTCGAGTCGTTTGTCGAAGAAGAGGATCCGATGATCGGCCGCCGGCTCGGCTCGTATCGCATCGAGCGCGAGATTGGCCGCGGCGGCATGGGCGCGGTTTACGAAGCCTCGCGCGCCGACAACGAGTTCAATAAACGAGCGGCAATCAAACTGGTGAAGCGCGGCATGGACACCGACTTTATCCTGCGCCGCTTTCGCAAGGAACGTCAGATTCTCGCCGCTCTCGATCATGCGCATATCGCCGGTTTGCTCGACGGCGGCACCACGGATGACGGCCTGCCCTACTTCGTGATGGAGTACATCGAGGGCCAGCCACTCTACAATTACTGCGACGCTCATCAACTGAACATCACCGACCGTCTCAAGCTGTTTCGCTCGATCTGCGACGCCGTCCACTACGCGCACCAGAAACAGGTGGTGCACCGTGACATCAAACCTTCAAACGTGCTCGTCACCTCTGAAGGAGTTCCGAAACTGCTCGACTTCGGCATCGCGAAGTTGCTCAATCCGCAGCTCGCCGGCGACATCACCCACGATCCAACGGCGACAGCGATGCGTTTGATGACGCCGGAATACGCATCACCGGAACAGGTGCAGGGCGCTCCGACCACACCGAGCACAGACGTTTACTCGCTCGGCGTACTGCTGTACGAATTGCTGACCGGACACCGTCCGTATCGGCTCGTCAATCGCGCGCCCCATGAGATTGCACGTGTCATCTGTGAAGAATCACCGGCGCCGCCGAGCGTGATCATAACCCGCGCCGAAGATCTGTTGCCCAGCCTGTACACCGGCGACGATGCGACGACGCTGAAGCAGCTCTACACGACGCGCGGCGGCACGCTCGAATCCATTCGCCGCGCCCTCACCGGCGATCTCGACAACATCGTAATGCAAGCGCTGCGGAAGGAACCCGAGTGGCGTTATCAAACTGCCGCTCAACTGCGCGACGACATCACCCGTTATCTTGAAGGCCGTCCGGTTTCTGATCTCCCGGATCCGCCGAACGCCAGCGCCTTGTCGCGGCCGGACACGTCAAACGAAAACTCGCTCGCCGTCCTCCCGATGAAGTTATTCGACATCAACCAGCCTGAGAGCAGTCCGGATTATCTCGGCACCGGACTGGCCGACGCGCTCATCACGCGTCTCAGCGCGATTCGCAGTTTCGCGGTTCGGCCCACGAGCAGTGTGCTGCGTTACGGTGCGGATGCTGACCCTTTGCGTGCGGGTCGTGAGCTGGGCGTTGCGTTTGTTTTGGACGGACGCATTCGCAAGTCGGCGGAACGAATCAGAGTAACGATTCAGTTACTCAACGTTCGTGACGAGACGACCGCGTGGGCCGGACAGTTTGACGAGCAGTTTACCGACGTTCTGAATCTCGAAGACGTCATCTCTTCGCACGTCGCGGAAGCGATCCTGCTGCATCTGACCGTCGATCAAAGGCTGCGACTCGCGAAGCGCGGCACCGACAATCCGCAAGCGCACGAAGCTTATCTGCGCGGACGTTTTTACTGGAACACGTTTACGGAGGAAGGCTTCGCGCGCGCTATCGTCTGTTATCAACAGGCGATCGCGCTCGATCCGAAGTACGCGCTCGCCTATGCCGGAGTAGCCGCGTATCACAACTGGCTCGGTGTCTTCAGCGTGATGCCGTTTGCCGAGTGTGCCGCCGCGGCATACGAAGCAGCCGCAACTTCAGTCGAACTCGATCCGAATCTCGCGGAAGGTCACACCGCCTTGGGCCAGGCAGTAATCTGTCGTGACTTCGCCTGGGCCACCGCGGAACATCATCTCGTTCGCGCCATCGAACTTGATCCCAACTACTCGCCGGCTCGCATCTGGTACGCCCTGCAACTCGCGATGGAAGGACGTTTCAGCGAATCGTTGCGCCAGGCGCACATCGCGCGCGATCTGGATCCGCTGGCAGTGATTTCGCGCTTCGCTTTGGTCTGGTGCTCGTATCACGCTCGCCGCTACGATGAAGCACACCGTTTCGCCAGCGCCACGCTGGAAAACGAGCCGCGCAATCTGATGATGCTCTACGGCATGAGTTTCGTGCTCAGCCGTCTGGCGCGTCACGACGAAGCGATCGAAGCAGCGCAGCGAGGTGTTGATTTACTGGGCAAAGCGTCGCACACACTCGGCCGGCTTGGCGCGGCTTATGCTTGCGCCGGCAAACTTGACGAGGCGCAAAAAGTTCTCGACGAGATGGACCAGCTTTCCGCGCGCCGCTACGTCTCTCCGTATCACCTCGCACTCGTGACCTGTGCGCTGGACCGCAAGGAGGCCGCCCTCGATCTACTCGATCAGGCCTATGACACGGGCGACGCGAAGGTGCTCTGGGCCGGAGTCGATCCGGAACTCGATCCGCTTCATGGCCATCCGCGTTTCAACGATCTATTACGCAGGCTCGATCATCGTCTCGCAGCCTTGCCGCCGCTGGCCGGACAACTTCGCGAGGAGCAGGAATCGATCGCGGTGCTTCCGTTCCGCGTTCTCAGTCCGCCGGGAGAGAACACGGGCGACGAGTATCTCGGCATCGGTCTGACTGACGCACTCATCACGCGTCTCAGTAACGTCCGTCGTCTGGTGGTGCGGCCGACAAGCAGCGTGTTGCGTTACCACGGGGCGAACGCTGATCCGCTGATCGCGGGCCGCGATCTCGGCATCGATTACGTTGTCGATGGCAGCCTTCGTCGCGTCGGTGATCGCCTGCGCGTGACGGCGCAATTACTGAACGTTGCCGAAGGCGTGACGCGCTGGGCCGAACAGTTTGACGAAGGTTCGACAGATGTTTTGCAGATCGAGGATTCGATCTCGGAGAAAGTAGCAAGCGCGCTGCTGCCGCAGTTGACTGGTGATGAACAACACCAGTTGCATAAACGCGGCACCGATAGTGCCGAAGCGTTTGAAGCCTACTTGCGCGGGCGGTACTACTGGAACTCTTACACCGAAACGGGTCTCGCCAAAGCACTCGACTGCTACCAACGCGCGATCAAGCTCGATCCGGAGTACGCACTCGCCTACACGGGCATCGCTGATTACTACAACTGGCTCGGCGTCTTTGGTATCAAGCCTTTCGCTGAGTGCTCCGGGGCAGCAAAGCAGGCCGCTGCGAAAGCAGTCGAACTCGACGAGACTTCCGCCGAAGCTTACAGCGCGCTCGGGTTCGCGACTGTGTGTCACGATTTCGACTGGGCCGTTGCCGAAGGCCAACATCGCCGCGCTATCGAGATCAACCCGAACTACGCAACGGCGCATCATTGGTACGCCTTTCATCTGATGATGGAAGGACGGTTCGAAGAAGGTCTCGATCAGATGTTGCGCACGCGCGAACTCGATCCGCTGTCATCGGGAGTGCTTCAGGCCCTTGGCTGGTGTTATTACCAGTCGCGGCGTTTTGACGAAGCCATCGCAACGTTCCGCAGCATGCTCGAAGCGGTGCCCGACTTCCCGTACGGCCTCATCACCTATTCGTGGATCCTGCGGCACACCGGCGCGGCGGATGAGGCAGTGAAGGCTGCCGAGAAGGCCCTCGATCTTTCCGGCGGTGGACAACTTTACATCGCTGCCCTCGGCGCTACCTACGCAGCGGCGGGACAACAGCAGCAGGCACGCGCGGTGCTCGAGCGACTGGAACAGATGATGGTCCATGGTTACGTCTCGCCGTATCAACGTGCGATGATTCATCTGAATCTCGGTGAGCGCGAGCGGGCTCTCGACCTGCTTCAGCAAGCTCACAACATCAAGGACGCGTGGGTGGTCTGGTTAGGTGTCGAGCCGCAGTGGGATCCACTGCGTGGCGAGCCCGCGTTTGAAGGGATATTGCGCGAGCTGCGCCATCCGGCAATCGGCCGCAGGCTGGCCCGCGCTAGCACTGCCAAAGCCAGTGCGCCAAAACGGAAACGCGGCGTTCACATTCCGCCGGTCACGACGCAGATCATCGATCGCGCGCCCCATACGCAAGCAGGCGAAAACGAAGAAGCGCGCCAGCTTTATACCGCCGGCCGCTATTACTCGACGCGGCGAACCGCGGAAGGCCTGCGCCAGGCTATCGAGCGTTTGGAACGCGCGGTTGAACTCGATCCGCACTTCGCGATCGCTCACGCCGAACTCGCCGATTGTTACGCGCTGCTGAACTGGTACGTCGAACCGCCACCGCCAGGCGCATGGGAAAGCGCGAAAGCATCCGCATTCCGAGCTGTGGACGCAGATCCCGATTTGGCAGAGGCACACGCATCACTCGGGTTTATCAGGCTGCACTTCGATCGCGACTGGATCGACGCCGAACGTGAACTACGCAAGGCAATCCAGTTGAAACCGGGTAACCAGGTTGCGCATCGCTGGTACGCATACAGTTTGTCCGCGATGGGCCGTCACGACGAGGCGTACGCGGAGATCGAACGCGCGCGTCAGATATCGCCGCAGTCGGCGGTGATCGGTACGGCGGTTGCGAACGTGCTGTTCCTCGCTGGTAAGTTTGACGACGCGATCGTGCAGTGTCGCAAGTCGCTGGAACTGGACCCGGGCGCGGTTGCGGCGCATACAGTTTTGCGCTGGGCGTACGAATTAAAAGGCATGCACGGGGAGGCGCTCGCCGCGTTTGAACAGGAACGCAGCTTTGCCGGTGATACGCCGACCACTCACGCGAAGCGCGCGCACGTGCTCGCGGCGATCGGGAAGCGCGACGAAGCGCACACGATTCTCGAGGAGATCATCGCAAAGCGCAGTCAAAACTGGGTGACGGCCTACGAGATCGCGATCATCTACACGCTGCTCGACGATTTCGACAATGCGTTTCGCTGGTTGGTTCAAGCCGAACGCGAGCACGCAGTCGGGTTTACTTTCGTACGCGTCGATCCGCATCTCGCCAAACTCCGCTCCGATCCACGCTTTGTCGATCTGCTACGTGAGACCGAAAAAACGATTCCTTAAAGCATGACAACAAAAGCTAGCCATCACGAAACTCTTGACGCCTGGGTTCGCGAAGTTATCGCATGGCATTTCAACCCCGAAACTGGTTGTCCCTTCTGGCTGGAGTTCGCCAAAAACCTGTCGTGGGATCCGCGCGAAGAGATCCGCACCTACGACGATCTTTCCCGCTTCGGCTTTTTCCAGGATGAGTGGCTGCGCGGTGGTCCAGTGCGGCGCTGGGTGCCGAAGGGTTACAACGGCCGGCCGGTCTACACGTTTGAAACCGGCGGCAGCACCGGCGTGCCGAAATCGCGCGTCAACATCGACGACTTCCGCATCGATTACGAAGCATTCAGCGATACGTTGCCCGAAGAGTTTTTCCCTCACGGCGCTGACTGGTTATCACTTGGTCCTACCGGCCCGCGCCGTTTACGTCTGGCAGTCGAACACCTGGCCCAGCACCGTGGCGGCATCTGCTTCATGGTCGATCTCGATCCGCGTTGGGTGATCAAGCTGCTCAAGATGGGCCAACCGAAGATGGCCGAGCAGTATAAACAGCACGTCGTCGAACAGGGACTCACGCTGCTGCGCGCGCACGACAACATTCGTTGTCTCTTCACGACGCCCAAATTACTGGAGGCGCTCTGCGAAAAGATCTCGCTCAAGAAGGCCGGCATCACGGGCGTGTTTTGCGGCGGCACCGAGATGACGCCGCAGTTTCATCGCTTCGCGGTGGAGGAGTTACTCGACGGCGCGTATTTCGCTCCGACTTATGGAAACACGCTGATGGGTCTGGCCGTACATAAACCGAGAGTTCCGGAAGACAACTACGCGATCATCTATTATCCGCCAGTGCCGCGCGCAATAGTGGAAGTGGTGGATCCGGATGACCCGGAAAGAGTGGTCGGCTACGGCGAGAGAGGACGCGTGCGATTGACGACGTTGACGAAAGAGTTTTTCATGCCGCATTTTCTGGAGCGCGACGAAGCCGAGCGCGAGCCGCCGTGCGAACAGTACCCGTGGGACGGAGTACGAAACGTGCGGCCGTTTTCGAAACTTCAGGCTAACGTCGTTGAAGGAGTCTATTGACAGGATTTTCAAAATTGACAAGATGCTTTACTGTTTTGAAATCCTGCGAATTCTGTAATCCTGTCTATGATTAAGCTACCGATACTTCGCCAGGGCCGTCCTTATTACAGTCTCGACCTGGCGCGCGTTGCGCACCATCGCACGCGTGAGCCGTTTGTCGAAGTGAGTCAGGCAAATCCGGGTTTGATCCGGCGCGACCTCGGCAAACAGGACATTGCCAGATCCTCTCTACTGAGATTCACAACACGAGAACTCGTTGCTATCTGCGCCCGCGCGGCCGAGCACTTCACGAAAGATTCACTTCCTTTAGGCGACGGCACACAGACTCCCGCAGACTACGTCGCGCAAGTTTCAGCCACGACCGGCCTGCCACACGTGTTGGCCCAACGAAACATGCTGAAGATCAAAAGCATGTTGGCCAACATGGAAAGCGTGCTCAACGGACTGACACGCTACCTTGACTGGGAAATACTCGATCGCGGCTTCGGCGAACTTCAGGGACGTGCGTTGAGCTTCTTCCCGCGCACCCAATCACTCGGCGCAGTGTTGCCAAACAACTCGCCCGGGGTGCATTCGTTGTGGATTCCTGCGTTCGCCTTGCGCATCCCGCTCGTTTTGAAACCCGGCAGCGCTGAACCTTGGACGCCTTACCGCATCATTCAGTCGTTAATCAAAGCGGGCGCGCCGCCGGAAGCTTTCAGCTTTTATCCGGCTGACCACGCGGGCGCGAGTGAAATACTCCGCAACTGCGGCCGCTCACTGCTCTTCGGCGACAGCTCGACCACTTCTGATTGGGCCAACGACCCGCGGATTGAAATTCACGGTCCCGGTTACAGCAAAGTGATCATCGGCGAAGACTGTATCGATGGCTGGGAGCAGCACCTTGATGTTCTCGTGGCGTCAATCGCCGACAACGGTGGACGATCGTGTGTGAATGCATCGGCAGTCTGGGTGCCACGACATGCCGACGAGATTAGCGAATCACTCGCCGAACGGCTCGCGCGTATCGTTCCCCGCCCGGCTGAAGATCCCGAGGCGCAAATTGCACCGTTCGCTGATCCGCAAATCGCCTCGCGTATCAACGCCATCATCGATCAGGGCTTGCATGAACCCGGCGCGCGCGATGTCACGGCTTCATATCGTCAAGGCGAACGACTTGTCATCTGGAACAATTGTTCTTACCTGAAGCCGACTGTGATCCGCTGTGAAGTTGACCACACGCTCGCAAACAAGGAGTTCCTTTTCCCGTTTGCGAGCGTCGTCGAAGCGCCGCAGGCTGAACTTCCTGCACTCCTCGGCCCGAGTCTCGTCGTCACGGCCATCACCAAAGATCCAAAGTTGATTCACACGCTCGTTAACTCCTCGCACATTGATCGTCTGAACGTGGGCCCACTGCCGACCAGCCAGATCAGTTGGGACCAACCGCACGAAGGCAATCTCTTCGACCATCTTTACGGGCGGCGAGCCTTTCAACACGCCATCGCTGTGTGAGGAGCAGTGAGAATTCTCTATCTCACAGGAGGGGCGGGCCGGATGTATTGCGGCAGTTGCCTGCGCGACAACGCGATGGCCACCGAACTGCTCGCGCGCGGTCACGACGTGTTGCTGTTGCCGGTCTACACGCCGACGTTCACTGACGAACCAAACGTGAGCCGCGATCACGTCGTGCTGGGCGGCATCAGTGCCTACCTCGAACAGTACGTTCCTTTCTTTCGCAAGACGCCTTCCTGGCTCGATCGCTTGTGGGATTCAAAGGCAGTGCTGAGTCTGGCTTCGCGCAAATCGATCTCCACCAATCCGAAGATGCTCGGCGAGATGACCGTTTCGGTGTTGAAGGGCGAGGATGGATTCCAGCGCAAAGAGATTCAGAAGTTGATCGACTGGCTGCGAGACGAGCCGCTGCCTGACATCATCAACCTGCCCTACACACTTCTGATCGGACTCGCCGCGCCGCTGAAGGAAGCGCTGAATCGCCCGATACTTTGCACGCTTCAGGGCGAGGATCTGTTTCTGGACGGATTGCAGGAACCTTACCGCAGCCAAGCGCTCGATCTCATTCGCCGGCAGGTGGACCAGGTCGATCTGTTTCTTTCGGTGAGCAAGTACTACGCGGAGTTCATGCCGCGTTATCTTGGCATTCCGTCTGAGAAGATTCGGGTAGTGCCACTCGGAATCAATCCGAATGGTTTTGAAATGCGCGAAGCGAACAGCGGGCGCCCGTTTACCGTCGGCTTCCTGGCGCGCGTCGGACCGGAAAAGGGATTGCACGTGTTGGCGGAGGCTTACCGGATTCTGCGGCAGTCGGGTGATTTGCCGGATGGCAGGTTTGAAGTCGCGGGTTACATGGCGCCTGAGCACAAACCGTATCTTGCCGAGATTGAAGCGAAGCTCCGAAAGGCGAATCTGGGTGGCGAATTTCATTATCGCGGCGTGCTCGATCGCGCTGAGAAGATCGCATTTCTCCGCCAGCTCGACGTGTTGTCGATTCCGGCAACTTACGACGAACCAAAAGGTGTTTCGCTGCTCGAAGCAATGGCTTGCGGCGTGCCGTTGGTCCAACCACGCCGTGGCGGGTTCACCGAGATCGTAGAGAAAACCAGCAGCGGTTTGCTCATCAAGCCTGACGATCCCGAAAGTCTTGCCGAGGGTATTCGCGACATTTATCGCAACCAGGAACTCGCAGCCGAGTTTGGCGCGAATGGTTTTCGCGGCGTGCGCGAGCACTACACCGCTGCGCACATGGCCGATAAACTATTGGACGCGTATCAATCGGTTCTGTCCGTGGCGGAGCACAAGGTTGCTTAAGGTCGATCACATCTCGAAGGAATATCCCACTCCGGCTGGTCCACTCAGCATCGTCAGCAACGTGTCGCTTGAGCTGCCGGAAGGATCTGCCGTGTCGATCATGGGACCTTCGGGCAGCGGCAAAAGCACCTTGCTCTACATACTCGGCGCGCTCGAGCCACCTTCGAGCGGCACGGTCACTCTCGACGATCAGAACCCGTTTCTGCTCGACGCAAGACGACTCGCCGCGTTTCGTAATCAACGCATCGGCTTTGTCTTTCAGGATCATTGCCTGTTGCCGCAGTGTTCGGTGATCGAAAACGTGCTCACGCCAACGCTCGTTTCCTCGCCGAACGGTAACGTCGACGAACGGGCGCGAGATCTGCTACATCAGGTCGGTCTGTCAGAGCGGATCACTCATCTTCCCGCGCAACTCTCGGGCGGCGAAAAGCAACGCGTCGCACTCGCGCGCGCCCTCATCATGAAGCCGCGACTGCTGCTCTGCGACGAACCCACGGGCAATCTCGATCAAAAGTCGGCTGAAGTCGTCGCCGGCATGTTGCTTGAGATTCATCGTCAGGCAAACACAATTCTGATCGTGGTTACGCATAGCAGCGATCTCGCTGCACGTTTTCCCCAGCGCTTTGAACTCAGGAACCAACATCTCGAGCCAGCTTGATGCGAGCCACTCGGCTGATAAAACGGAGTCTTGCTTACTACTGGCAAACCAACACCGTGGTTGTTCTCGGCGTTGCGACTGCGGTTGCCGTGCTCACAGGTGCGCTGTTGATTGGCGAGTCAGTGCGCGGCAGCTTGCGCGATCTGGTTTCGCAGCGTCTCGGCCGGACCGATGATTTCGTCGCATCGCCCAATTTCTTTCGCGAGCAACTCGCACTGGACCTGCTACAGCTGCATGTTTTCACGACCAGCGGCATCGGCGCGACGTGTCCGTTAATCGCGCTTGACGGAGTCGTTACTCACGAACCGAGCCGCCGCCGCGCGGGAGACGTTCGCGTCTATGCGGTCGACCAAAGGTTTTGGCAGTTCAATGGCTTGTCGGTCCAGTCGCCGCAAAATCGTGAGGTGCTGCTGAGCGAGAGCCTCGCGCACGAGTTGGGCACGACGGCCGGCGATTCGGTCCTGTTGCGCATCGAAAAGCAGTCGGACATTCCGGTTGAATCGTTGCACGGACGCAAGGAAGATCCGGGCCGCACGATCCGGCTGAATCTCAAGTCGGTGCTGCCTGCGGCTTCGCTGGGCGAGTTCTCACTTCGTCCGCAGCAGGGACCGGTGCGCGCGGTTTTTGTCTCGCTGTCGTTTTTGCAAAGGGAGCTGGACCAGGCGGGCAAAGTCAACACGATTTTGATCGCGGAGCGTTCGCCGGAGACCACGGACGCGATTGCCTCACTGCTCAAGACGAAGGCGACGCTCGAGGACCTCGGTCTCAAGCTGCGCCCGCTCGATGATCAAAAGACTGTTGCTCTCGAAAGCAGCAGCAACATCATCAGCGACGCGGTCGCGCAGGCCACGCGGGAATCCGCGGCGGCGTTATCGCTGAAGACAGTTCCGATACTTTCCTATCTTGCCAACAGCATCAGCGTCGGCGATCGCGCGGTGCCGTACTCACTCATCACCGCTGTTGACGATGAGACGTTTTCGAGACTCGGCCACGAAGGGCACTCTGTTACGGATAAATCTTCGGCTCGGCCGGCGATCATCATCAACGAATGGGCGGCGCGAGAACTGAACGCCCAACTTGGGGATACGATTACGCTTGAATACTACGTTTGGCACGAAGGCGGCCGGCTCGAAACAAAGAAAGCCGAGTTTGAAGTAACGGCCATAGTTCCCATTGCCGGACTGGCGGCCGATCGTGAGCTGGTGCCGCAGTATCCCGGCATCACGGAGTCGGAGAACATGTCCGACTGGGATCCGCCGTTTCCGATCGATCTCAACCGCGTGCGCAAGCAGGATGAAGATTACTGGCATCAGTATCGTGCCACTCCAAAAGCTTTCATCCCGTTAACTGTCGGACAGCAACTCTGGCAGACGCGCTTCGGTAGATTGACCTCAATCCGTCTTCAATCCAACGATGCTCAACCAGCGAAAGATAGAATAAACGCCTTTCAAGATCGCCTGCGCCAAACGCTGTCTCCCTCACAGGCAGGCTTCCAGGTAGTCGCCGTTCGCGAACAGGGACTGCAAGCCTCGCGTGGCGCTACCGATTTCGGCGAGTACTTCCTCTACTTCAGTTTCTTTCTCGTCGTTTCGGCGCTCTTGTTAACCGCGCTCTTTTTCAAGCTCGGCATCGAACAACGACTGCGCGAGATCGGAACGTTGCAAGCGCTCGGTTTTCCCGCGTCGCGTATTCGCAGCCTGTTTCTGGCAGAAGGTGTGTTACTCGCGCTAGCTGGTAGTGTAGTCGGCGTACTCGGCGCGATCGTCTACGCGAAGCTGTTGATGTATGGCCTGCGCACGTGGTGGGTCGGTGCAGTGGGCACCACATCATTGACGCTGCATGTTTCGTGGGAGTCGATCTTGATTGGCGCGGCTGGTGGAATACTGGTCACGGTGCTTTGTATTTTTTTGACGTTGAGAAAGCTGGGGAGTGCTACGCCACGGGGGTTGTTGTTGGGTACAGAAGAAAAAGGTCCACGGGTGTTGCGGATTGGAATCGGATTGACGCTGACAGGAATGGCGCTGCTGGTTGCGGGAGCGCTGCACGTTATTCCGCAAGTCGCAGGTTTCTTTGGTGCTGGAGTGGTGTTGCTGGTCGCGAGCGTTTGCTACCTGGCCCATTGGTTGCGAAGCAAGAACCGGAGAGTAATCCGTGGCACGGGCTGGTGGACCATATCGATGCTCGGATTTCGTAACGCCGCTCATCGTCCGAGTCGAACGGTGTTGTGCGTCGCGCTGATCGCCTCGGCGGCGTTCATCATTGTCGCTGTGGACGCGTTTCGCCGCACGGGCGCTGCGGCTACGGATCGCAAATCCGGCAGCGGTGGTTACCCGCTATTTGCCGAATCGTTGTTGCCGATTGTTTATGACCCAAACACACCTGAGGGCCGCGAGGCTTTGAATCTCAGCGCAGCGAATGATGCTTCCAGTTTGAGGGACGTGAAGACTATCAACTTTCGCGTCCGGCCCGGCGACGACACTAGCTGCCTCAACCTCTATCAACCTCGCAATCCAAAGATCATCGCGCCGCCGGAGAGTTTCATTGAGGAAGATCGTTTCGCTTTTCAAAGCTCGATCGACGCAAACGAGAAAAATCCGTGGCAGCTTTTGAACCGCGAATTTCCGGACGGAGCTATTCCGGTCATCACTGATGCTAATTCCCTCACCTACGTGCTGCACTTGAAAGTGGGCCAGGATTTGATTCTGGACCATACACCGCAACCGCTTCGCCTGCGGATTGTCGGCGCGCTTGCTGACAGCATCTTCCAGAGTGAGTTGTTGACGTCCGACAAAAACTTCGTGCGCCTGTTTCCGGAAGAGCAAGGGTATCGGTTCTTCTTGTTGGACACGCCGCCGGCGAAATCCGCTGAAGTCGCTTCGGTGCTTGAAGAGCGTTTGTCGGATTTCGGATTCGATGCGCAGTTAACCGCAGATAGATTGGAGAGTTTCCACCGCGTCGAAAACACGTATCTGTCCACCTTTCAATTACTCGGTGGTCTGGGTCTGGTTCTCGGCACGTTGGGGATGGCCGCAGTGCTGTTGCGCAATGTGTTTGAACGACGGCGAGAACTGGCTCTGTTGCGCGCAGTGGGGTATAACTCTTCGCATTTCACGGTGATGGTGGTTAGTGAGAACGTCCTGATGCTGTGCTGCGGCCTGGCGACAGGTTTTGTCTGCGCGTTGCTTGCGATTTCGCCCGTGTTTTTCGAGCGCGGGGGCCGGCTGCCAAACGTCTCACTGGGTCTGTTGTTGCTGGCGGTGCTGCTCTCCGGCGCAATCGCCTCGTTGGTCGCAACGCTGGCTGCGTTGCGCTCGCCGTTGCTGCCGGCGCTCCGCGCGGAGTGAGGTTTTACGCTTCGAACGTCGCGTAGCGACGTTGCACCGGCATACCGCGGATGCGCAAAAACACAGGAGGAAGCGGAATATGCGTGAATATGTTTTCGCTGTGTTGGTTGTTCTGGTGTTGGGATTTTCAACGGTCCACGCCGATAACTGGCCGCAATGGCGTGGACCGAATCTCAACGGTACGAGTAGCGAGAAGAACCTGCCGGTCAAATGGACCACCGAGGAGAACGTCGCCTGGAAACTCGCACTGCCGGGTTGGAGCGGTTCAACACCAATCATCTGGCGCGATCGCGTTTTTCTGAACGTCGCGGACGGCGACAATCTCTTACTCTGGTGCGTCGACAAAACGAAAGGCAGCGTCCTCTGGAAACAACCGCTCGGCGGCGGCAACGTCAAGATGCGCAAGCAAAATATGTCGTCGCCTTCTCCGGTAACGGACGGCCGCGCCGTTTATGTAATGACTGGCACCGGCATCCTCAAAGCCTTCGACTTCGCGGGCAAGGAACTCTGGTCCAGAGATATTCAAAAAGACTACGGCGCTTTCGGTTTGAACTGGGGCTACGCTTCTTCGCCGTTGCTGTTTGAAGATTCGCTGTTCGTCCAGGTGCTTCACGGAATGAAGACCGACGATCCGTCGTACGTGATGCGCATCGACAAAAAGAACGGCAAGACGCTCTGGAAAGTCGATCGCGCCACCAACGCGATTCGTGAGTCTCCGGACTCCTACACCACTCCGGCGCTGCTTCGTTACGGCAAGATGATCGAGATTGTGATCTCGGGCGCCGATTGTGTGACCGGACACGATCCGGCAACCGGTAAGGAACTTTGGCGCGCCAATGGTCTCAATCCCGACAACAATCCTTCCTATCGAATCGTCGCATCGCCGATTATTTACGAAGACATCATCTACGCACCGACTCGCGTGCGGCCGTTGCTCGCGTTGCGTGCCGGCGGACGTGGCGACATCACCAGTTCGCATGTGCTGTGGTCCACCGCAAATGGACCGGACGTGCCGACGCCCGTTACCGATGGCAAGTACTTCTACATCGTGAACGATCGCGGCATCATGTGGTGTCTCGACGCCAAAACCGGCGCTGAGATTTACGGTCAGCAGCGCATCAAACCCGGCACTTACAGCGGCTCACCGGTGCTGGCGGACGGAAAGATCTACGTCACCAATGAAGACGGGTTGACGACGGTGGTGCAGGCTGGGCCAAAGTTCGAGGTCCTGGCCGAGAATCCATTGAGCGATTACGTTTTGAGTTCGCCGGCCATTTCTGACGGGCAGATTTTCATCCGCACCGCTCAGTATCTTTATTCTATCGGGAAGAAATGAACATGTTACGGCCCACAATCCTGACGCTTCTACTAGCAGTAACTGTCAACGCGCAACAATCCCAGCTCGGCCGCGTCGACTTTCCAACCTCCGGCTCGCCTGCTGCACAAGCACCCTTTCTGCGTGGCCTCGCTGCGCTTCATTCCTTCTGGTACGAAGAAGCACTCGAAGCCTTTCGCGAATCGACGAAAGTCGATCCCGAGTTCATGATGGGCTACTGGGGCGAGGCGATGGCCTACAACCATCCGCTCTGGTCCGAACAGGATCTCGCCGCTGCGCGTCAGGTGATCGCGAAGATCAAAGACACTCCGAAACTCACCGCGCGCGAACGCGCCTATCTGAACGCGGTGAAGTTGCTCTATGGCGCCGGCGACAAACGCGCGCGCGATCTCGCCTACTCCGCGGCGATGGAAAAAGTCTATCGCGAGTATCCGGAAGATCTCGATGGCGCCGCATTCTATTCGTTATCACTGCTCGGGCTGGTCGGTCGTGAAGACAAAGGTTATCGCCTGCAAGCTCAGGCCGGTGCGATTGCCCTCGCTGTCTATGAGAAAAACCCAAACCATCCCGGCGCCGCCCACTACATCATTCACGCGTTTGACGATCCTGATCACGCGATTCTTGCCTTGCCCGCCGCCCGTCGTTATGCGGACATTGCGCCTGAAGCGCATCACGCGCGTCACATGCCTTCGCACATTTTTCTTCAGTTGGGAATGTGGCCCGAAGCCGCTGCGTCGAATGAGTCGGCGTGGCAGTCGTCGGACAACTGGATGAAGCGAAAGAACCTGCCGCTCAGCGTCCGCGATTACCACAGTCTGCACTGGCTGCTCTACGCGTACCTGCAACAGGGTCGCTACAACAAGGCCGAGGAGCTGTTGCAATTGATGAAGAAGGTGATGTCGGAATCGACTTACGACAACAAACTGCGGCCCGATTATTACGAAAACAATTACGCGAACATGGCCGCCGCCTTCGTAGTCGAAACCGAGCGCTGGGATCTCGCAAACGAACTTTTTCCGCCGAGCAGTACGCAAAATCCCTCACCGCAAACATCGATGAGCGGAAGCCACGCCGGACATGGCGCCACTACAACAACCGCCGATACCGTGCGTTATTCAAGCGCCAGCAAAAGCTTGCCGTCATTCATCCGTGCTTTGTCCGCCACCATCCGTGGTTCAAACGACTTCGAATCTGGACTGACCGGCATTAGAGAACTTGAAGTTGCCGCACTGAACGCCGCGATGAAGAAGGACTACGCAAAGGCGATTGAGCTGATGAAGAAAGCCACCGCAATGGAGGAAGAAACCGGCCCGCCTTCCGGACCGCCGGCACTAATCAAACCGACGCACGAACTCTTCGGCGAGATTCTGCTTCGCGCAGATAAACCCGCTGAAGCATCCGCTCAGTTTCGCACCGCACTCTTGCGACAACCGAACCGAGCGCGGTCATTGCTCGGCGTTGCGCGCGCCGCCGCGCAAAGCGGCGACCAGATTACCGCAACGACCACTTACGTGAAACTGCTCCAGCAATGGAAACAAGCAGACGAAGGACTCGCCGAGTTACGCGAGGCGCGCGACTACTTGAACGCCCACCCGCGGATTCAAATTACAGTTAAGTGATCACTTCCGCTTTACGTCGAACGCGTAGATCGTGTCCTGGTCGCGCAAATACAGCCGGCCACCGGCAACCACCGGATGAGTCCACGTCGGTAATGAGCCTTGCTGAATACGGAAGCGTCCCTTCTCGCTGTAACCCGACGGTATTGCTTCCACTAAACCCACGACACCATTCTCGCTAAAGCAGTAGAGATTGCCATCGGCGTAAACGAGTGAACCTTTACCGACGCTGCGATCGCGCCACGCGATCTCGCCGGTGTCGAAGCGCATCGCCGTCAGAATCGAGCCCGAGAATCCGTACAGGTAATCTCCCACGAGCACGGAGCTGCTGTGATGGTTGCGCATCTCTTTGGTGAAATAGAGTTCCTGCGCCCGGTTGTCCGCTTTGATTTCGATGACGCCACCGCCAGTGCCGTAATCGGAAGAGATGAAGACGCGATTACCGCGCGCAATCGGCGTCGCGACGTTCGCCGTGCGATTTGCGGGACGGCCATACTCCCACAGCAGCCGTCCATCGTTGACGTCGAGACCGAGCGCGCGCTCCGCGGTGAAGAAAACGACCTGCGTGCCGCCGTTTACTTGAAGCGGAATTGCTGACGAGTAACCTGCTTCGTCGCTCTGGCTCTTCCAGATCACCGAGCCGTTGTCTTTGTTCAGCGCCACGATGGAGGCATTTGGGCCACCGGCATTCACTAGCACCTTGTTGCCCATCACCAGCGGCGACTCGCTGATGCCCCACGTGAGGTTTGAGCCGCCAAACTCCTTCAGCACATTCTTGGACCAGACGATCTTGCCGCTGCGAGCCTCGAGGCATGAAAGATCGCCATTACCACCAAGGGCGTAGATGCGCTCGCCATCGATTGTCGGAGTGCCTCTTGGACCATCACCACGATCGTTGTGAAACGCGCTCCCGTGCGGCGTCGCCCAGACTTCTTTTCCGTTGGCAATGTCGAAAGCAATCACAAATTCGCGGTCGCCCCGCAAACCCATCGTGTACAAGCGACCGTTCGCGATTGAAAACGACGAGTAACCACGGCCCGCACCGGAAGCCTTCCAGACGAGCTGCGGTCCTTCGGCCGGCCACTGTTTGAGCAGCCCGGTCTCTTTGGAAACGCCGTCGCGGTTTGGTCCACGCCATTGCGGCCAGTTTGCATCCGTCTGGGCCGCCGTTTGGGTCAACGCCTGGCCCGCGAGTGCCGCAAACAACACCACCACTGACAACACGACCCGCTTGCTTTTCATCATTCAGCTCTCCTTCGTGTTTTTAGGAAACGTCAACGGGGAGACACGAAAGAAACTTTTGTTGTTACGACGACGGCTTGTAGTAAAGCACCAGCCCGCCGCCCAGAGCCGCCAGAACAAAACCGAGGTAAAGCAACGGGTTTGGCGAGGTTTTCGGTGGATGCAGCCACATCGAATAGAGCACGTTGACGAGAGGCGCACCGGCAAACACGAGCGGCATCACGTAGGTCGGCAGCCCGCCTGATCGAAACGCGAAGATAATACAGACCGCGCCAGCCGCGCCGAGCGCACCGGCGATCGTCGCACCAACCGAACCTTTCATCGTGAAGCCGTTCAACTGTCCCTGCGATGAAAGCGTGATGACGGGCACAAGCACGCCGATCAAAAAATACGCCACGCCCACGCACAGCAGAGCGCGCATTGGATTACCGAGATCAGTCTGCCCGCGGTGCAGAGCCGGGCCGTACAGGCCCCATGACAAGGCGGCGCCGAGAGCGAAAAGGATCCAGAGCATTAGGACCTCCGTATTAATTTATCTGTGGCTTTAGCTGAAACTCCAAAAACCGCTTTTCCGTACTCTCAACATCTTTGAGTCCGGGCATTCTAGCAGTCAGTTTCCGAATTTGAATAGACAATTAGCAAATGCTAAGGTCTGCGAATTCAATCAGCCGGGTTCTCCAAAATTCCGAACAGGGAGCATTTAATCTTGAAGTCGAAATATCGAGTCCTCTTCCCAGTTGTTCTCTCAATGCTCTTCATCACGCCGGTGCTGGCCCAAACGCATCGTGCCTCTCTGCGCGGCACTATTTACGATGTGAACCAGGCTGTCATTCCCGGTGCGACGATTACGCTGACGAACGTCGCGACCGGTGAGTCACGAACAACGACGAGTAACAACGAGGGTGAGTATACGATCGCATCACTACCGGCTGGTTTCTACCAATTCGACGTCGAGAAATCGCCGTTCGTGAAGTTCAGCGCGCGAATTGAGTTGCTTGTCAACCAGGAGCAACGGCAGGACGTGACGCTCCAGGTCCGACCTCCCGACATCTTCGTAGATGCGCCCTTCGAGGCTCAGTTGAAGAAAGACACGGCGTCACTCGGCGCGGTAATCGAAAACCGCCAAGTGACCGGACTTCCACTCGATGGCCGCAATTTTTACGAACTGAGCTTGCTCGTGCCCGGCGCGGTTCCCCCCGCGCAGGGTTCCGCCGGCTCGGTGCGTGGAGACTTCGCCTTCAGCGTCAACGGCGCGCGCGAAGACGCCAACAACTTCCTGCTCGATGGTGTTTACAACGTCGATCCCAAACTGAACACTTTCGGCGTGCGTCCTTCAGTCGATGCGATTCGCGAGTTCGAGATGCTGACGAGCACTTACGATGCTTCGTTTGGCCGCAATCCCGGCGCCCAAGTCAATGTGATTCTGAATTCGGGTTCGAACGACTTTCACGGCTCGCTGTTTGAATTTCATCGCAACGCCGCGCTCGATGCGCGCAACTTCTTTGCGCCTGCCGACGAACCGAAACCAAAGTACATCCGCAACCAGTTTGGCGGAGCGATTGGTGGTCCAATCGTGCGCGATCGCACCTTCTTCTTCGGCGATTATGAAGGCACGCGCTCGCGCGAAGGCATTACACGAATCACCAACGTGCCTACTGCGGCCGAACGTGAAGGCGATTTCTCGCACAGTTTCTTCGGTGTTCCAATCAATCCATTCACCGGCCAACCGTTCACCGGCGGAATGATCCCCTCGTTCTTCATCAACCCGGTCGGCCGTTCTATTGCCAGGCTTTATCCCCTCCCGAATCGAGACGTGCCGTTTCAGAACTTCGTCTCTTCGCCAACGCAACGCGACGACAACGACAGCTTCGATGCCCGCGTCGATCATCGTCTGACTGACAAGGCGGATCTGACGTTCAGATACAGTTTTGGCGATCGGGATCTGTTTGAACCTTTCACTGGACCATCGTTCGCCCTCGTGCCGGGTTTTGGCGACACGGTGAAGAGACGGAGTCAGAACGGCATGGTGGCGTTAACGCTGGTGCTCACACCGAATCTCGTCAACGAGACACGCGGTGCGTTCAGCAGAGTGGCTGCGTCGGTAACGCAGGAAGCAAGCATTATTAATTCTGAAGTCGGACTGCCGGCAGTTTCGCCGCGCGCGCGCGATTTGGGACTCAGTTTCATCACGATCACCGGTTTCTCGCCACTCGGTGACGAAGGCAATAACCCGCAAGATAGCGTCACCAACGTTTACCAACTACTCGACAATGCGAGCTACGTCCATGGCGATCACCTGATCAAGTTTGGTGTTGACCTCCGTTTCTCGCAGCAGAATGCATTTCGCGATGTGGAGTCGCGCGGCCGCTTGCAGTTCTCGCCGTTTGGACAGATCACCGGCAATGCGCTGGGCGATTTGTTGCTGGGCTTTCCGTTGCTCACGAGCGTCGCGCACGTCGATAATCCGCAGCAGATTCGCACCGAGAGTTACAACTTCTTCATCAACGACAGCTTCCGCGTGACGCCCCGGCTCACGCTCATTGGCGGTCTGCGTTACGAATACAATTCGCCGCCGGTTGATAAGGAAGATCGCGCAAACCTTTACGACGTTGCGACGCGATCGCTCGTGCCGGTGGGAACGAATGGTGTTCCGCGCAGCGGCTTTGAGCCCGACCGTAACAACTTCGCTCCGCGCGTCGGTTTTGCGTGGGCGATCGGCGACAATCAGGCGACGGTGCTTCGCGGCGGTTACGGCGTTTACTATGATCAGTCGCCACTCGCGCCGGCCGAAGCGCTCTACTTCAACTCGCCTTACTTCGACAACAACATCTTCTTTTCACTGCCGGGCTTGCCGCTCACGTTGAATAACCCGTTCCCGTCGTTTTTCCCGTTCCCGCTGCCAGACTCAGCGTTGGCCATCCAGCGCGATCTGCGCACTGGTTACATGCAACACTGGAATTTCAATGTTGAGCGTCAGCTGGGCGAGAAGAGCGTGCTTGAGGTCGCTTACGTCGGTTCGAAAGGAACGAAGTTGCTGACGGCGCGGGACATCAATCAGCCGCAACCGAGCGCCTTGCCGCCGGGCTTGCCGTTAGTGCCACGACCAGATCCTCGTTTTGACGACATCAACCTGCTGGAGTCGCGTGCCAATTCAAACTACCACGCCTTGCAGGCACGCTTTCAGCAACGGCTGTCGCGTGGCTTCACGATGCTCGCTTCATACACCTGGTCCAAGTCGATTGACGACGCCTCAAACTTCTTCAGCAGTGCGGGTGATCCGAATTTTCCGCAGAACAGTTACAACGTAGCCGCCGAGCGCGGCCGTTCGAACTTCGACGTTCCGCATCGTTTGTCGGTGAGTTATTCGTACGCGTTGCCGTTTGGCAAAGGGCGGCAGTATCTGACGGATAACGGGTGGGTTTCGACGGTGTTAACCGGCTGGGAAACTTACGGGATCGTTACCGTTCAGTCAGGACGCCCCTTCACGGTCGCACTGCTTCCTGAGATCGACAACAGTGGCACGGGACGATCGATCCTCGGTTTTGGCGCGAACGATCGTCCGAATATCGTGGGCAATCCGGAGCTTTCGAATCCGGCGACGGCTCAATGGTTCAATACCAGCGCTTTCGCGTTCCCGGCTCCCGGCACATTCGGCAACGCCGGCCGAAACATCCTGGATGGTCCCGGCTTCCAGAACGTCAACGTCTCATTGATGAAGAACACCGCGCTCAGCGAACGGATCAACCTTCAATTTCGGGCCGAGGCTTTTAACCTTTTCAATCATCCAAACTTCAACCTGCCGGACAACTTCCTCGGCTCCCCGACATTCGGGCGCATCAGCTCCGCCCGCGACCCGCGGCACATTCAGTTTGGGTTGAAGCTATTGTTTTAGGCTCCGCTCTCTACTCGTGACCCAATAGCCGCTTGCCGTGAACCACAGTTGCGATGGTCACAGCTTCGTTCTCGACGCGATAGATGATCCGATAGCTATACGCGAACCACTCACGAGTATTTTCGTCGCCAAACTCCGGGACGATCCGTCCTGTGAAGGGAAATCGTGAGAGGTTACGAGCGGTGTTGAGAATTGTTTTGACGACGGCCGCCGCGTATGCGCTGGAATCTACTGTAATGTACTGCGCAATAGCTTCGAGATCTTCAACAGCTCGCGGCGACCATTCTACTCGATAAGCCATTTGCCGAGTCGTTGCTCAACTTCTTCCTGAGAAATCGTTCCTTCTGAATCTGCCGCCTCCAAACCGTTGTTAACCTTTTCAATCACGTACAGGTGGTATTGAATATCTTCAAGCGAACAGTCATCCGGTAACTTACTCAAAAGCGCTTGAACTTCTTGCTTGGCAGTAATCATGACCGCAATCTATCACAGAATTAAAGCCTCACGCACCGCTACTAATCAGCGCCGTCGGTTTGGACTGGTGCGCGGTCATCGAAGTACATGTACTTCGCCGTCAGCAACAACTCCGACTCTTCACCAGTTGGCGTTTGGGGCGCGAGAGTGCCGTCGACTTGTTCGTAAAGCGGTGGCGGGATTTCGGCGAAGTCGGACATCGGACCATAAACACTGTCCACGCCTTCCTTGAACACGTCGCCGATCAGCAGGTTGATAATGTGCACCCGCTCATCCGGATACTTCCGCAAGAATCCCGAAAAGCTGAAGTCTTCGTTGTAGAACGCATAGACCAGCTTGCGCATCGACTCGATCCCGCGATCGAGCTTCGCCTGATACTGTCCCAACCGGGCGGCGGAGAAATCGTTATTGTTGAAGCCGTCGTGAATCGCATCCGCCGCCAGCTCCGCCATTTTCAACGCCAGCAACACGCCTGACGAGTAAATCGGGTCGAGAAACCCGTAAGCGTCGCCAATGATGATGAACCCATTCCCGGAGTTGTGTTTTGAACGATAGGAATAGTCGAGAATCGAATATATCTTGTCGACCCGCTCGCCTGAGGCAACACGCTTGCGGCACGGCTCACACTTTTCGATCTCCTCGTGAAAAATCTTCGCCAAATCCTGACCGCGTCCCTTCAACAGGTAATCCGGATCGGCCACGATGCCGACGCTCGTGACGTCGTCTTCTAGCGGGATATACCAGAACCAACCGCCGCTACCATGCTCAGTTCTTAAAACGAGAGTCGCGCCGCCGTTCAAATCCGGCTCGCGATGCGCTCCCTTAAAGTAAGAATAGAGCACCGCCTTTTTGAGTTTGGGATCGCGCACACGCCAGCGAAACTTGTTCGACAACATCGCCTGCTGTCCGGTGGCATCAACGACAACCTTCGCAAAGAACTTCTCCCGCGAACCGTCCGCCATTTGCACTTCAACACCCACCGCCCGATCGCCTTCAAACAATACCTGCTTCACGAGCACGCCCTGATGGACCACCGCACCCTGATCGGCAGCGTGATTGATCAGCAGCTCATCGAACCTGGCGCGCGTCACTTGCCACGTCACCGCGCTCTCGTGATGCACCGCCTCAAAGAAATAGAACGGGCGCGACTCCTTGCCAGCGGCATTCGCGAATTGCACGCTGTACTTCCGCACAAACGGACTCTCGCGAAGTTTCTCTAACAGACCCATACGGCGGAAGGTCCAGTAAGTATCAGTCATCAACGATTCGCCGATGTGATGGCGTGGAAAGATCTCTTTTTCAAACAGAATTACCTGGCGGCCCTCGCGCGCCAGAATGCTCGCAATGGAACTCCCCGCGGGCCCACCACCCATTACAATGACGTCAAAATTATTATTTGTATTCATGCGTACCGTACGGTTCTCAGTTCAGGTTCGAAAAACTCCAGCAGGAAATGGTCCACTTCCAAAAGTCCCCGGCGCGTCAACCGGATCGTGCCGTTGTTGCGCTCAACCAGGTTTTTGTCTCGCAAGTCTTCATAAACAGGTTGGAACTCTTGCCAAACGTCGACCGCAAACTTCTTTTGGAAGTAACCAGCATCGAGCGCTCCGGTTTTCAGTTGCAGCACCATCTCGCGAATCAGCCGCTGCTTCGGCGTCAACGAAACCGCGCGATAGATCGGCAGGCGGTCTTCGTTAATGATGCGGACGTACTCTTCGAAGTTGTGCGCGTTCTGGAAATTAACTCCGCCAAAATGTGAAAACGACGAGACGCCGAGACCAATCATGTCGCCGCCATGCCATAACGCATCGCGATAGATGAAACGGCAAGTCTTCTTCTTCGTGACCACGATGTCAGTGCCGGCAATTTCGTAGCCGCGTGCAAGAAACTGTTCGAAGGCGTAGTTGAGCCAGCGACGCTTGGTGGGCCAGTCGGCAATCGGTGACGCGATGCCCTTCTTCAGAATGTCCTGCGAGATAATCGTGTTGTAGGGCAACTCCATCTGGTAGATGGTGACTGAGTCAGGCTCGAGTTCGACAGCGCGGCTCACTGCGTCGCGCCACTTTTCTTCCGTTTCACCCATCATGCCGGCGATGAGATCGATATTGATCTGCGGGAAGTCGACTTCGCGGGCCCACGCGTAAGCACGGTAAACCTCCGGCGACAAATGTGCCCGGCCGTTGGCCGCGAGAATCTCATCGTCGAAGTGTTCGATGCCGAGACTCAGCCGCGTCACGCCGATGTCTTTCAACGTTTCCAGCTTCGCCTTGTGCAGCGTGCCGGGTTCACATTCAAACGTGACCTCTTCCGCGTTTTGCCAGCTCACGTGACGATTCAAACCCTCGACGAGATAACGCAGTTGCTTGTCGCTGATGTACGAAGGGGTGCCGCCGCCGAAGTAGGCGAAGCGGAGTTGCCGTCCCTGAAACGCGGCGGTGCGGCTGTAGAGTTCGTTCTCCTTGATTAGGGCGTCGAGATAGACCTCGATCTCGGAAGCATTCTTGTCGGTGTATACCTTGAAGTAACAGAAGAGGCAGCGCTTGCGGCAGAACGGAATGTGCAGGTAAAGACCGAGCGGATCGTCTACGCGCGGCGGCTGCGCCAAAGCGTCAAGCGCCTGCGGCACGAACTCCGGCTTCCACTGCGAGAAGGGCGGGTAGTTCGAGACAAAATAATTCCCTACCTCAGTTCTGGTTTGTCCCAGGTCTATAGTCATGAACTCAGCAAAGTAGCATCAACAACGCCGGATGGGCAATTGGGGCTGTATAATCCCTCGACTACTACGCCCGAAGCAAATCACAGGTTGCAGATGTCCCAAACAACTGGCTTCAGTTTTTCGGATCGCAAGACCTATTTATCCTACCTGGCGCTGCTGCTCTTCTTTGTAGCGGCAGTGGTGCTGATCGTTGTTTTTGGTTCCAAGCCGCAGATCGCGACAGAAAATCACGGCTCCACTTTCTGGCAAAACTTCCGCTCACCTCTCAGCGTGCTGTTCATTCAAATCATCGTGATCCTCGCGGCTGCGGGGTTGTTCAGCCGGTTATTTCGCCGGATCAACCAACCGCCGGTGATGGGAGAGATGATCGCCGGAATCATTCTTGGTCCGTCAGTGCTCGGATTTTTCTTTCCCGAAGCAATGACGTTCATCTTCCCTGCGTCGTCGCTGGAAACGCTGCGACTCCTCAGCCAGATAGGTGTCGTGCTTTTCATGTTCATCGTCGGCATGGAGCTGAACGTCAGGCACGTAAAGGAGAAAGGTTCGGCAGCGGTGATGATCAGTCACGCGAGTATCATTGTGCCCTTTCTGCTCGGCGCCGGGCTTTCATTGTTTCTTTACAAGAGACTCGCCCCACCGGGAACCTCATTCAGCGCCTTTGCGTTATTCATCGGGGTTGCGATGAGCATCACCGCTTTTCCGGTGCTCGCACGAATTCTTGAAGATCGCGGCCTGTCGCAAACACATCTGGGCTCGATCGCGATCACCTGTGCAGCGGTGGACGACGTTACAGCGTGGTGCATTCTGGCGCTGGTCATCGCTCTCGTTCAGGCCAGCGGCATAGCCGTCTCTCTGGTGACGATCGTTTTCACCCTCGTCTTTGCCGCAGCGATGATCTTTTTAGTGCGGCCGCAGTTGCGCCGCATGGTAAAGCAGGCCACCGGCTCGCACGTTCACACGCGCCGGCTGATCGCAGGTGTCCTGGCGTTTGTGCTGATCTCAGCACTGGTGACGGAGACGATCGGCATTCACGCGCTTTTCGGAGCTTTCGTGGCGGGTGTCGTGATGCCACCGTCGGCAGATTTTCGGATGTTTCTCAGGGAAAAGCTGGAGGCGTTCAGCGCCGCCGCACTGCTGCCCCTGTTTTTTGCGTTCACCGGCTTGCGCACGCAGATCGGGTTGCTGAACGACTGGCAGAGCTGGGCCATCTGCGGCCTGATTATTCTCGTGGCCGTCGCCGGCAAGCTGGGTGGCAGCATGTTGGCGAGCCGCTGGACCGGCATGAGCTGGTCGCAATCGTTTTCGATTGGCGTCTTGATGAACACGCGCGGGCTGGTTGAACTGGTCGTGCTGAACATCGGTTATGACCTCGGTATTCTCTCGGGTCGCATCTTTGCAATGATGGTGTTGATGGCGCTGGTAACGACGTTCATGACCGGACCACTGCTGTCACTCGTTAACATTCGAGCAAAAGGAATCGCTTAAAAGGAGAACTGCGATGGCGAAAAAAACTGTTGCTTGCGTTCGCTGCAATTATGTCCTTGTGGATTTTCGCACTGGCCGCCACCAAGCCAAACTTCAGCGGCACCTGGACCATGGATCGGGCACGCAGCTTCGGCATGCCGGGCGACATGAACCAGGTGCTCACCATCACGCAAAAAGACGATCAGATGGAAGTTGAGGTAAAGATCATTCAGCCGAACAACGAAAGAGTAATCAAGGACACTTTCTATTTCGACGGCAAGGAGCACGAGTTCACACCGCCAGTCGCGGCAGGGCAGCCGCCGGCGAAAGGTAAAAGGACTGCCACCTGGATGCAGGGTGATGCTGGTCTTCTCGTGACGGACGTGACGACGGCTCAGACGCCGAAAGGTGAGGTTACGGCGCAGAACCTGCGTAAGTGGACCATCAATAGTCAGGGTGAGCTGGTGATCGATTCTTACGTGGACAATCCGAACTTGTCGTATGAAGCGAAACGCATCTTCAAGAAGCAGTGAAGCGGCAACCCACAGATTTCGTTCTATAGGGCGCCACCTTGGAGTGCGGCGACTCATCGCCGCTTTTGATTCCGCTTTCAGACCAAAGCGGTGACAAGTCCCCGCACTCCAAGGGGCTTTACTTGCGAGCGATATCGTAAGCGGCCATTTCATTCGCATTGCGTACCAGCAGGCGGCCATCCGCGATCGCCGGATAGTTCCACGTCTTGCCCTGTAACGCCGAAAAGCGGGCCAACTCTGTGTACGCGTCAGGCGAGGCTTTAACCAAAGAAAGATCGCCGGTGTCGCTCGTCACGATCAGATTGCCGCTGGCGAGCAACACCTGGCCGTAACCGTAGCGTCCGCCTTTCCATTTTCGGTCTCCCGTGTTCACGTCAAGACAAGTGAGAATTCCTTCGTCCAGCCCGTAAACGTAGCCGTTGTAGAGCACCGAGCTGTTGAACTTGTTCTTCATGTTGATGTTTTCCCAAATGGTCGTCGCGGTGAAGTTCTGACCGCTGCCCTTCACTTCCACCAGCGCGGCGCCTTTACCGTAACCGGAAGAGATGAAGAAGCGGTTCTTATCGACGACGATCGGCTGAGAAACATTGATGCCGTTGCTGGTATCCCACGGGTAACTCCACAATAACGCTCCGGTCTCAGGCACGAGTCCAGTAACGCGCGAGGCGCTCACTACCATGATCTGACGACGGCCCGCGAGTTCGACGAGCATCGGCGAAACGTACGCCTGGTTATCGTTGAGCACTTTCCAGACCGGCGCACCGGTCATCTTGTTGTAAGCGACGACTGATTTGCCGTTCCCGCCGCCGGGTAAAACGATCACTTTGTCATCGACGATGAGTGGCGAAGCAGCCATGGCCCAAGGAAGATTATTGGCTCCGTTGTCGGCGAGAATGTTCTTGCCCCAGACGACTGCGCCGCTGTTCGCGTCGAGACAACGCAGTTCGCCAGTGGCGCCGAGTGCGTAAAGCCGGCCCTGGTCCCAAGTCGGCGTTGCCCGTGGACCATCGCCAGTCTCGTCGGCATACAAGGCATTCCAGGCTTGCTTCCATAGTTCGCGACCCGTAGCGACGTCATAGGCCACGACGACCTCTTGTCCGCGACGCTGCTCGATCGTGTAGGCGCGGCCGTCAGCGACCGAGAAGGACGCATAGCCGAGGCCAACAGGCTGTTTCCACATCGGAGACAATCCGTTGGCGGGCCAACTGGTCAAGACTGGCGTCGCTTCGTAGTTGCCGTCGCGCTTTGGTCCGCGAAAGTTGGTCCAATAGTTTCGGGCCGGAGCAGCCGCCGCGGCGGCGTCGGCTGTCTGACCCGGAGATGCGCCGGGACTCGCTTGCACAACTGGCGTTGATGTCGCGACGGGCGCGGCGGCCGCTTGTGTGGCCTGTTGCTGGCGGTGCTGTTCAAGTTCGGTGTAATGAGCTTCTTTCGACCCACGGCGCAGCAACATCATCACAACGGCAGTTCCGACGATGAGAACGACGACTACACAAGCGCCGATGAGTAAAGTCTTTGACTTGTACCAAGGCGTACTTTTCTCTTGTTCAAACATGGACACCTCTTAGACGCCGCGAAGCCAGAAATGTTTCCGCGGTTTAACTACCGATACGGTAAAGGTTCTTCTCGCCGCGAATAAAAATACTTCCGTCAGCAATCGCCGGTGAAGCATAAACAGCCTCGCCAATCGAGTTCGTCGCGAGGACTTCATGCTTCGGTCCGGCTTTCACTATAAACGTATCACCATCTTCGCTGGTTAACAGAATCTTCCCCTCGAAAGCGACAGGCGACGCTGTAAAGGTAGCGGGAATCGGAATGCGTCCGCCTTCGTATTTCACCTCGCCCGTTTTGGCGTCGATACAGGTGAGAATTCCGCGATCAGTCGTTAGGTAGAGAAAGTCGCCGTAAAGAATCGGCGACGGCACGTAGGCAGTGCCCTTGGCATAGGTCCAGGGTACATTGGGAGTGCCGGTGAGATCGCCGCTGCCGCCGAGCTTGATAGCCATCGCGATCTTCGCCGGGAAACCAGCGACCAGAAACACCATTTCACTGTTGGCAACGGGCGACGGTATCGCGTTGCTCTCGACGCCCTTGTGACGCCATAACTCCTTGCCGGTGGCCGGATCGTAAGAGATCACAAACTCCGTCCCGCTCGCGATCAGTTCCGCTCGCTTTGCGGCTCGCACCAGCAGCGGTGTAGACCAACTGACCTGCACCTTGCGCGGCGTGCGCCAAACCTCTTTGCCCGTTTTCTTGTCAAGCGCCACGATGAACGACGATTCGCCGTTTTCTTCGTCACACTGCACGATCACCAGATTATCAAACAGGATCGGCGAGGTGCCCGTGCCCATACCGACTGTGCCGAGCTTTCCGAGGTCCGCTTTCCACGCCAGCTTGCCATTAAAGTCGTAAGCGTAGAGACCTTCGGTGCCGAAGAATGCGTAGACCAACTTGCCGTCGGTCGTGGGCGTTGAGGCAGCGTAGGAACTCTTGCGATGCCGATTGTCGTAAGGTGTGCCCTGCCACGCCACGGCTTCCCAGATAATCTTCCCCGAGTCGCGGTTGACCGCGATCACCTTGAACGTATGCTGGTGATCGGCGCCGACGCTGTCCGGGTGGAGAAACTCCTTGCCCTCGCTTGTGTGCGTGACAGCCTTCGCGCCAGGCACCACTTCACCTTCGACCGCCGTCGTCAAAAAGATGTGATTGCCCCAAACGATCGGCGACGAATGTCCACGCCCGGCAATCGGAGTTTTCCACTTGATGTTTTTCGCCGGCGTCCATTCGCCGGGCAGGTTCTTCTCAGTCGAGATGCCGGAGCCATCCGGACCGCGCCACTGCGGCCAGTTCGCAGCAGTCACGGCTCCCGAAAGTGAACTGAACAATGCCGCCGCGATGAACACGGCAAGAGTAATGCGGCCTGATAATCTCACTGGTTTGTTCCTTTGCTTGCTTGGTTCTTGTCCGCGGATCCGAAGGCATACAAATGCGAGACGGTACGGACGACAACGATTCCGTCAGAAATCGCCGGCGTGGCCATCATCACTTCACCAACCGGGTTCTTCGAGAGCAACTCATATTTTGGTCCAGCCTTGACGACAAACACATCGCCGTCTTCGCTGGCGAGATAGATCTTGCCGTCAGACGCGACCGACGAAGCAGTGAACGCGCTACCGGTGCCGCCCAGTCGTTCCTGGTAAACACGCTCGCCGGTTTTTGCGTTGTAAGCCGTGAGCACGCCCTGGTTCGAACAGGTGTAAAGCAGATCGCCGTAGACGATCGGCGTCGGCATATATGGTCCACCACGCTGCTTGCTCCAGGCGATGAAATCACTCGACTCCTTGCCGTCCTTGAGTGAAAGGTCACCGCTGCCACCGGGTCTGATTGCGTAAATCGGCTGAATCGGTGCGTAGCCGCTGGTGACGAAGATCAGATCGTGAGCGACAAACGGCGTGGGCGTGGTGATTTCCGACATCGGTCCGAGGCGCCACAACTCTTTTCCGGTTGCGGGATCGTAACCGCGAATTGCTTTTGGCCCATTCGTGATCAACTCCGCGCGTTCTTTCCCTTCATAAACGGTAGGCGTCCCCCACGAAGGGATCTCTTCCCGCGCTGTTTTCCAGAGCTTCCCGGACTTCAGATCGTAAGCAGCGATGAAAGAGTTTTTCTGAATGTCAGCCTGAACGATGACGAGATTCTTATAGATGATCGGCGAGCTGCCGTATTCCCATTGGTAATCGGCATCGTAAAACCAGCCCGCATCGAGTA
>DASXRE010000183.1:0-29163 GCA_036506775.1 Pyrinomonadaceae bacterium
AAGTGTCATAACTGTACCGCTTCTCTCTCGTGAACCTCAGCTAGACTCAGTTTGAGTCCGCTTCACCCGATAACCATGAGAGGGACAGCTCAATGAGAAGACTGACAGCTTCACTTCTGACCTTTATTCTATTCAGTCAAACTACTACGGCCGTCCCTGCCAAGCCGACGGGCGACTGGAATGCCGTCAGGGCTTTGGCAACTCGCTCGGTTGCCGTTAAGACTACAAACGGTGAAACACATTATGGTCTCCTTGAGTCCGCCGACGACGCCGGCATCGTGGTGCGCATAGCTGGCGCAGAGGATTTCACCGGTCAGGAAATCAGTTTCCGCCGCGATGAAGTCACAAAGGTCTGGCGCGCTAGGCTACGCTTTGGTGAAAGAAATATCGCGAAGGGTGCATGGATTGGTGCGGGCAGCGGAGTTGGTGTTGCCCTGGTCGTAGCAGCGGACGCCGCCCAAAGTGCAGATCCGCCCGCCGGAGCTGCGCTTTTCCCGATCATCGGCGCGGGCGCGGGAGCTATCGTCGGAGCTTTCTGGAAAAAGAAGCATAAGAAACAACAATTGATTTACAGCATCTGAGGTGAGCGACGAGAGTTCATTGTCGTGGCAACCCATCTGTGGCAAACTTCATACTAAACAACCGGCTCCCCAAAGCAGTTCGGGAGGCAAGCAGTGTCGGTCGCGGGTTGGAAGCAGTTGATGCCCGTTTATTTCTACACCGCACTCGTTGTCTGCCTGATTGTCATCACCCGCTCCGAAAGTTTCTCCGCACTTCAGAACTTCCTACTAATTAGCCTTGGCGTGTTGAGCTGGACGCTCATCGAATATGGACTGCACCGCTTCGTCTTTCACTACAGCGCGCGCTCAGCCTTCGGCAGAAAGCTACTGTATGCCGCGCATCTCTCACATCACGAGAATCCGCGTGCGACGAACCGGCTCTTTTCGAGTTTGTTAATCAGCCTGCCGATCTCCACCGCCTACTTGCTGCTGGCGCGGGTCGCGACAGGTTCGTGGCACGCCGCAGTCTTTCTGTTCTCAGGCTTGACCGCCGGTTATTTCTGTTACGAATGGCTTCACTTCCAGGCACATCACCGCCGGCCTCGATTGCGCCTGTTTAGGTATCTCAGGACGTATCACCTGCTACATCACCACCAAACGCCTGAACTTCGCTTTGGCGTAACGTCGCCATTGTTTGACCTGCTGTTCGGGACCTTCCGTCCTGCGGCCTCGCGGCGGTTTTAGTCCCTCCTTGGAGTGCGGGGACTTGTCACCGCTTTGGTCTGAAAGCCGGAGCCAAAAGCGGCGACGAGTCGCCGCACTTTGTAGGGGCAGCACTCCGTGGCCGCGCCCTTTTAGCGCCTCAAACGGGGTGGCCACAGAGTGCCAACAGATTAGTGTGAGGCTTTGGTCACCTTGCGTTGTATAGATCCATCACCCACTTCGGTGGATCGGGATCACCGGAGAAATCCACGTTCATGCCTTTGCTTTTGGTCCAGCGGAACAGCCATGTCGGGCCGTATTTGCTGATGAAAGTATCTTTCGTTTGATAGGCAGGATCAGCCATCACTTTGTCGAGCGTGACGAACGTGTAACCTCGCGCTTCAAACCTGAGCAGCATTTCGTCGAGAGAGTCGGCAGTGATGTCGTTGACGTGAATGAGCAGAATCTGCGGGATCTCGTGACCGAAGATCTCAGGCGAAACCTTTTCGGCGAACTCGGTCGCTGCCAGCGTCAAATCCAGATACGCTTCGCGGACACGTTTCGCGAGTGCTTCATCACCGCGTTGCTGTGCCTGTACGTAAGCGACGTTAAAAATGAAATCGGAGTTTTCGATCGTGTGGGGTGTAACTTTATACCCACGAGCCGCGAGAAACTTTTCGATAGCTTCTTTCTTTTCGCGCGTGTCACCCGTGTGCGTCATCGGGTGTCGAAAATAGAGTTGATATGGCTGCCGCGACCGCATCAACTGGCGCGTTACGACGTCGCCTTTCGCAATTTCTTCCTGGAACTGTTCAATGGTCAACTGGTTGAAATCGCGGTGTGAGTAAGTGTGATTTCCAAGCGTCACTCCCTCGTCAACCCACTGACGCAACAATGCGATGCGCGCCTGGCGCTCGCCCGACTCCGTCAGCATCGCCTCGTTTACAAAAGCAACCGCCGGCGCCTTGTGCTTCTTCAGCGTCTTCAGAATCTTCGCAGTTGCCGCCCGGCCACGCGTCACATATGGACCATTGCCGATGTTGACGTAAGGCAGGTCGTCGAATGTCACTGCCATCGTCCGCGTGGGCGTCTGACCATTCGCTGAGGTGACCAGTGAAAACAGAAAGAGGATTAGGAATGCATGCTTCATTGAAACGATAAGCCCGAAAGTGACGTACAACCACGGAATGAAGGCCACGATCGTAAATGCGATTCGTCTACTGGCAGCGACTATTCTCTACTTTATCTGTTTCGTTGTCATTTCGGGTGCGCTGCTCTCCTCGGCGTCAACGCAACCTGGACCAGAGGAGGCCGGCTCAACGCTGCTCGCGCTGCTCGCTGTCAGTTTCATCAACACCACTGTTCTGGCGTACATCATTCTGCGTTCGCGGTGGTCCGGCTGGAAACTGATCGCGGGCCTCGCCCTTGTGTTCTTCGGCGTCAACACGTTGATGCCGCAGATTGAGACCGCGGTCTTCGTGACGCGTCTGCCGCCCGGCATGTTGCCGCGCCTTTTCCTTGCTGGCGCGATCATCGCCGCGGTTTTTGTGCCGCTCGCAGTGGCAATTTTCGGCAAAGCCAGATCTCAAAAAGACGAGATGCCCGCACGCCCACGGCTGAACATGTCCGCAAGTGTCTGGATTGGAAAGTTAGCCTTCATCGCCGTTGCTTATGTGATCATCTATTTCACTTTCGGGTATTTCATCGCTTGGCAAAGTGCAGCGGTGCGTGCGTATTACGGTGACGGTGAACTGCGCGGTTTCATAGCTCACATCACCAGTGAACTACGCAATAACCCGTTGCTCTTCGTCCTGCAAGCAGTGCGCGGCTTGTTGTGGGCCGCGCTGGCCGTGCCGATCATGAGCATGATGAAAGGCAAATGGTGGGAAGCGGGACTCGCGGTAGCGCTCTTGTTCGGCGTGCTGATGAATTCGCAACTGCTGCTGCCGAATCCATTGATGCCGCCGGAAGTGCGTATGGCCCATCTGCTGGAAACAGCAACTTCGAATTTTCTGTTCGGCTGGCTGGTAGTGGTAACTTTGCTTAGCTCGAGACAGTGACCAACTCTAGATCTTCTCTGTGAGTCTCTGTGTCCTCTGTGCCTCTGTGGTTATTGACCGCGTACGCAGGAATATCACAGAGAACACAGAGACACAGAGACACAGAGAAGATTAGCCCCGCAGTGCTCGATTCAGGCTGCTGCCGTGCGCTTGGCTTTCACGACGGACCGCACGGCTTCGATCACACGCTCGACTTCCGCGTCAGTCAGTTTCGCTGAAAGCGGCAGACTCACGGTTTGGCGGCCCACACTCATCGCATGTGGATAATCTTCCGGCCGCCAACCAAAGTTCCGGTGATACACGGGATGCTCGGGAATGCTGAGGTAATGCACTCCGACGCCGATCCCGCGCGCGGTCATCAACCCGAGAAACTGGTCTCGACTCACATCACAAACCTCATTATCGATGAGAATCGTGTAAAGATGATGGGCGTGACGTGTATGAGGCTCAGGCTCAGCCGGAAGGGTCAACGGCAGACCGGCAAACGCTTCGTTGTAACGGTTCCAGATCTCGCGACGGCGAAGCCAATTGTGCTCAACGCGCCGCAACTGATGAATGCCAAGCGCCGCCTGCAAATCCATCATGTTGCACTTGAAACCCGTCTCGACCACCAGATAGTGCTTGTAACCTTCATCGCTGAAACGCTTCCACGCGTCCTTGCTTAGTCCATGCAACGCAAGCGTTTTTATGCGCGCAAGATGTTCCTGCCGCCGCGTGATCACCATTCCGCCTTCGCCGGTCGTGACATTCTTGGTGGCGTAGAAGCTGAAGCAGCCGAAGTCGCCCAAAGTGCCCGCCTTGCGCCCATGATATTCAGTCTCGATCGCGTGCGCGCAGTCTTCAATGATCAGCAATCCATGTCTTCGGGCAATCTCCAGCAACTGGTCCATGCCGCACGGACGGCCGGCGAAGTGAACCGGCAGAATCGCTTTCGTACGCGGCGTGATGCGGCTTTCGACTTCAACCGGATCGATGTTCATGGTTGGCAAATCGATATCGGCCAAGACGGGTGTCGCACCGGCGTGAATGATGGCGTTGACTGTCGCACAGAAAGTCATTGCCGAAGTGATCACTTCATCGCCCGGTCCAATGCCCGCAGCCAGCACGCTCAGATGCATCGCCGCCGTGCACGAGCTAACCGCCGCGGCCTGGAGCACGCCTTTGTACGCGGCGAACTCATTTTCGAAGCGCGCTACACGCGGGCCAGTACCAATCCAGCCAGACTCGAGACAACGCACCACTTCATCGATCTCGTCCTGCTCGATCTTTGGCGCGCCGAAGGTGATGAAGTCGTTGGTCATAAGTATTTCACTGATTGGCCGACTGTTGTTCGCGCAGCCGTTGGCCCAGGAGGATTCCCTCTTCCACCGCTGGTATCCATTCCGGATGCGAGCGCGCGCGCAGGTAAGCATACTCCGCCGAGTAGCCGTGTTTGACGAGATTGGCGGCGTGTGCCCGTGCGAGTGCGAGCTGGTTGTTAACGGTCATGCGCCCGCCGTGCTGGCGAATGTAAACAAGAAACTCTGGCAAGTGACCGAAGGTTGTGAACTCGAGTAGCTGGTAGAAGAGGTCGTAGTCAACGTCGAGGTCCATCGCCAGATCGTGCAGCCTGGTTCGCATAATCAGATCGCGACGGGCCAGCCACGTGTCTCCGCGTAGATTGCGCGTGCGCAGCCAACTTTCGGTGCTCCACGGATCCACCGCACGCTGCCGGTTCAATTCCCTGCCGTGCGGGTCGACCAGAATGTCGTCCGTATAGACCAAGCCGACTTCCGGATTGTTTTCGAGATAACCAACGCAGCGTTCGACAAACGACGGATGAAAGTAATCGTCACTATCGAGAATGCCGACGTATCGCGCGCTCGGCGTCGACATCTGCAACGCACGGTTTTTGGAGAAGCCGATACCTTTGTTCCCATCGTTGTAGAAGACGCGAATCGCCGAACCGAAACTGTCGAGCACCGGCCGCGTTTGGTCCGTCGAGCCATCATCGACCACGACGACTTCGGTGCGCGGAAACGTCTGTCGCAAAACCGATTCCACGCACTGCCTCACCAAAGACGCGCGGTTGTAAGTCGTGATGCAGATACTGACTAAAGGATCAGCAGCGCGTTTTTCGGCACTCATTAAAACCAGATAATCGTTTGCGGGCCGCGAATCGAGCACCGTGAAATGCCGTCCCACCTGCTCGCGCAACGACGCAATGGTGAAGTGATTCATGTGAATTGGATTGGGATCGTTGTAACACTCCTGAAGATAAAGCCGTCCACCCGGCTTCAACACCCGCGCCGCCTCGGACAGCGCACGTTCCACGTCCAGCACGTGAATCAACACCGCATAGAACACCACTGAATCAAACGTCTCAGCCGGATAGGGCAACTGCTCCGCGGCTGCTTTCGTGAAGGAAAACTCTCTCGCCAGTGATTCGTGCGAAAGTGGATCACAACCAAAGTACTCCACACCGGGCGGCAGATGATGCCGTAGCTGACCATCACCACAACCGATCTCGAGAAGTTTTCCAGGTTGCAGGTGGAAATACTCCACAGCGCGAGTTCGCATTTCGGTGTAGTACTTCTCGCGCTCGGGCGTATAAGTAGTTCGGTTTTGCTCGAGTTGGGCCAGCTTTGCTTGCCAACTGGTCGCGCGGCCTGCAAAGAGAATCTCTTCAAGCGTCTTTACGTTGCGCTTCACGTCACACAACTCCGCAACGCGCTCACGTCCTGAACGTCCGAGCCTTTGACGCAGGTTTTCATCAGTGCACAACTGCTCAAGCGCCGCTGTCAGCGCCGGCACCTCACCCGGTGGCGTAAGCAACCCATCCTCACCGTCGCGCACGTAGCACGGCATCGACAACAGATCGGAAGCAACAACCGGCAGTTCAAACGCCATCGCTTCCAGCACAGTTGTCGGCACGCCGTCAGCATCGCCTGACGAGGTGCGAATACAGGGAAGACAAAAAATATCCGCCTCTGCATACGCGGCACGCGTTTCCGCTTCTGTTTTGGCCCCGAGAAACCTGATGCGCGGATTACTCGCTGCCGCCTGACGCAGCCGTCGCTCTTCTGGTCCAAAGCCAATCAACCAGAGCTCAACAGATCCGAATTTCGCGCTCAATTGACGAAAAGCGTGAATCAGATAGATCAAGCCCTTCTTTTCCACGAAACGCGCGAGCGTCAGAATCACCACGCGATCGCGATGCGCACGCGGTTGCGCCAAGCGATACTGATCCAGATCAAGCGAGTTCGGCACGATGCGAATCTTGTCCGGCACGACGGCGAGTTGTTCCGTCATCCATCCGCGCATGAATTCATCTTCGACAACGATCCCGGCGCACAACGAATCGCGCCCAGCGTCGCGATAGAGTGAAGGTTCACGACGCGTGAAGATATCGTGGCCGCTATACGCCATCAACGTGAACGGAATCTGCAACGACTTCGCCGCGCCAAACGCCGCACGATGAGCAGCGCTCATCAGCGTTCCGTGCAGATGCTCGACGCCATCTTCCGCAGCCGCGCTCGTCAATTGCTTCAGGTCCACCGCGAAAGAAATTTCCCTGACCGTGAGGTTCTGGTGTTGAGGTTCCGGCGCTCGCGGATCGCGAACGCGACGATTCGTGTAAACGAACACGCGATGACCGGCGTCGCAAAGCGCCAGCACTTCGCGACGAATGAAGCTCTCCGATAGCGGTGAAAAGTTAGTCACAACGTAACCGATTCGCATGGCCCACCTTTCTGTCTTCCCCGTGAGTTCAATCGCCGGAATACTTCGCGTGGCTCTGGCGGGCCGCGCTGGTCCAGTGTCTGAACTCTGGGCACGCCCACCGCTGCGATAAAACTCGAAGTCTTCGCCCATGACGTTTTCAATACTTCCGTTCCACGGTGTCCAGTATGCGCCGTGAGAATTCTTCTTGCTGGTGTTCTCGGGATGAATGAGTGCGACGTAGAAATCGAATTCCTTCAAAGTGACGCTGCGGTCCATTCGTTGCGACCAGACAAAGCGCGTGTCTGACGCGACCTGCACGTCGGGAAACGGCGAACGCCGCCAGAATGCTTTGGTGTAGAGCAGCGAACCACCGGCGAGCCACGGCCGCTGGCCCACCGGATACTGGTAAAGAAAGACGCGGCCCGTCGCCAGCTCGTAAAAGATCATCTGCCGCAGGCCACAAATCTCAGCGTCAGCTTTGAGCAACTCTGCAACCTGGTAACTGACGCGCCGCGAGCTGAACCAGTCGTCGTCGTCCCAGTGCATGATGAGATCGCCGCGAGCCGCCTCTACGCAGAGGTTGCGCTTTGCTCCGAGCGTGCGGCGGCCATCAAGACGCAGATAACGAACCTGCGGATCGTCCGGTACGAGATCCGCGATCGACTCCGGCCCATCGTCGATAATGAGCAACTCCTTGTGGTCGTAGCTCTGCGCCAGAAAGTAGCGGATCGCGCGCGGCACAAAGCGGCGCCGCCGCGAAGTTGTCGGCATCACACACGAAACCAGTGGCAGTTCGCTACTCATCTGAATCCTGCTGTGCGGATCACGGAAAGTTCAGTTTCGCCTCCTCGTATGCCTCGTCAGGTTTCAACTGACTTGAGACCACTTTCTCCAAAGCTTCCGCAAAGAGTTCGATCGTGTTCATGCCATCGAGCATGCAGTTGCGCATCCATAGTTCGGTTAACTCGTTACCGGTGAAATCGAGACCGACCTTGTAGCGCAAGGCGCCGTTGGTAAAGTTCAACTCGAAGTTGCCCTCGATCAGTCCCCAATTCGCGCGCGTGATGAACTCGGCGACGGTCACGCGTCTCTCCGGCTCCACGTAACCGTCAAAAATAAAATGCAAGACCATTCGTTCGGCCTCGATGTGCACCTGCACGACTGCTTGATTGGTCGGTGCATCTTCGAGGTCGATCATGAAAGCGAGGCCGTCATTGATCTCCTTCTCAACGGGATTCATTTCCATCTTGTCGAGAAAAGCGCGAACGACTTCGACTGCGCGTAACCCGTTTTCGTTTTGCTGTTCGGTTGTCATTGAGAAATCTCCAATCCCCTTCCACTCACGATTGCGCGTATTCTACAGTCGCGCCGTTCAACCCGCCCGCTTGCTCGCTCCGTGGCTGCCCCTCTTAACGCCTCAAAGAGGGGTGGCCATAGAGTGCCACCCCTACAAATTAATTAGTCAAGCCCATAGAGCTTGTACATCTCGTCAGCATGTGCCTGTGCTGCTTCAGCCGTCATGTGCGGTTCTGGATCTCTCGCAGCACCGAGAGCACGATTAGGCGACGACGGACCCGGCCACAGATTCGTCAGGTGGTTGAAGAATTCCCGATGGCGGGCTCGAGCGGCTGCCTGGATATCGGCATTCTTCGGCTTGTCCGGAATGACCCCCTGTGCCGCAACCGGTTTCGCCTCGAGAATCTTCTTGGCTTCGCTCCACTTCTTGCCGTTGAGTCTGGACATCAGGTGCTTCGCCATCTCGTCTGAAGAAACGATGTGGCGCCGATCGATGTCAGCAGCCAGAAGCTGTCCCTTGTGAGATCCGGGGTACTGCTCGCGGAACCGATCCTTGAGACTCTGCCGGAATCCCGGACGCGAAATAGTGATAGCCGTGTCGCCCTCTGGCTCAGCGACCTTGTCAACAGCCGTGCCGTCATCCTTTACGACATCAGAATGGATCTCGCCATGGACGTGATCCGTTTCTTTCGCTTCCGTCTTCGATTCGGTTACCAACTGCAAGATCGTGATCTTGTACTTCGTCTTGATGGCCGGAAGTTTCTTCTTGACCTCGTCCGAGCTCAGTTTTGGATTGTTGAGCAGCGCCTGCGCTTCAGCGATGCCCTTCTTCAGATCATCGCGCTTCTGATTCACGGTACGCGTGTCGGGCTTGCCTTTGCCCTTGAAGAGAGCGGCAAAAAGCGACTTGGCCTTTCCGATGATCCAGGCGACCGCCATCTCGATTGCCTGGTC
Organism: Pyrinomonadaceae bacterium; assembly: GCA_036506775.1. GTDB lineage: Bacteria > Acidobacteriota > Blastocatellia > Pyrinomonadales > Pyrinomonadaceae > PSRF01. The sequence goes on from DASXRE010000183.1 coordinate 9,215, forward strand.
GACCTTGTCTCGGATCTTGGTGATTATGCCCCTGATCTTGTCAGCAACTTTGCCCAGACCAGCGAAGCCCGCGAGGAAGCTGATTGCTAGTGACAACAATCCAGCGAGAATGCTTTCGACCTTGGCCGCAGCGGCGCCGATGTTGCCCGCCGCGATCTGCACGATGGAGTTGATGAACGCATTGACGACCTGAATGATCTTCGAGATCTTGTTCACAAACACCATTACAGTGTCGTAGATCGAGATGATCGCGGAGATGAAACCGGCGCCCGGAATGAACATGCCGATGAGTTTCGGAATCGCCTTGAAAACGATGGCATCCTTCACCATGCTGATGATGCCTTCGACGATCATGTCCTTGAGGTTCGTGAGCTTGTCCTTGATCACTTCCCAGGCAGCGGCTGGTCCACCAGTGATCAATGCCTTGACCACATCGAACACAGCCTCCAGTCCCTGCATGATCATCTCGCCATTCGGACCAAGGTTCTTGACGATCTTGGCGCGGATTTGTCCCCAGCTAATTCCAAGGATGCTGATCGCCATCTTGCCGAATTCAATGAGCGAGAAACTCTTCGGGACGTAAACGCCCGGCAACGAACCGGTCAGCCAGTCGAGCAATCCAGCCTTCAAGTGCGTGACGAAGTTGGAACCAAAATTCTGGAAGCCCGCTTTACCGGCGCGCACCAGATTGCCGACGAAGGGCAACGGGTTCTTCAAAATGCTCTTCAGCGCAGCGCCTGTCTTCTTGATGTGACCAAATGCACCCGGACTGACGACATCGAACACGATCTCCAGCAACTTGAACATCGCGTCGACGCCCCAGCTCACGAACTTGCCTATGAAACCGCCAAAGACGTTGGCGATCTTCGCAAACGCCTTCGGTATCAGAATGATGTCCTCGATCGTGAGCGACTTGAATGCGGCGACGAACAGCCCAGGAATCTGACTGACAAACCCGACCAGTTGGCTCATCGTGCCGAGGAACCATGCCCAGGCACGCGGGATCGCGTTCGCCTGCTGCATCTTCGACCAGACGTCGCCCAGTCCGATCATTTTCAGTAGGGGTCCGAGCAAGGTTTCGGCGGTGCGCGGCACAGCCTCACCCGTAATCGGATCCTTGCCGAGTATTCCCTTCAGCAGGTTGTAACCCTCGGTGCCTTCGGCGAGTTTGGCGATGGGCTTGAGAATCGCGTCCTTGATGAACTGGATGATTCCGGTAATCAGTCCCTTCACAAAACTGATCAGTTGACTGACTGGCGTCGTAAAGATCGACTTCGCGCGTTCCCAAACCCCGCCGAGATTGAAGATGTCTCTCCAGCTTAGCGACTTCAGGAAATCCGTGATTGCAGTCTTGAACGAACTGCCGACCATTCCGAGCGACTTGAGCTGGCCCGCAACCCAGTTGCCAACTTTGTCGAAAACACCGGAATTCTCCAGCGCCTGAACCACAAAACCGCCGCCCGGCAGGAACTCAACAATCGCGCGGATGATGTTTCCCGGACTGGCGTCGACCGCAGCGCCGTTGATCGGGTTCATGCCGATGACGATCGTGAACATGCGAAAGCCGGGAATGATGTTCGCCTTGTCGGCAAAGTAGTTCAGTGCATCGCTCATGCCGAGCCGTTGCGCTTGCGGTTGAACCGTGCGTTCCTGAACGTTGAAGCTCTCGTGACGCATCACAGCGTCGGCGGCCTGATGCGCTTCGTGTTCGTAGGAGTTGGTGCTCTCTCCGGGCGCCCAAAGATGCAGCGCCGGGGCCGCTTGTTGTTGCAGCACGTGGGCGGTCTCGTGGGCCATCAGGCGTAAATCAGACTGCCGTTCACCTGGACCAAGAAAGATGTGATTGCCGTACGTCACCGCACGCGCCGACAAACTTCGGGCGAGATCCTGTCCGTGCGAGTCTTCGTGGACGCGAACCGAATTAAGGTCGGTGCGATAACTGCTTTCGAGAATGCGTTGCGTGCCGGATTGCATCGGCTCGCCACCGCCGGCTAAGTAAGTTGAGCCAGGCGAGGGCGACACGAGATTGTTGTTGCTGAGAGTTACGGTTGGCGGCGCGGAGTGAACCCACGACGACGTTGGCGCTTGAGTTGACGGCTGACGAGCTGACGCCGAGGGTACCGCCGGCGCGAGTGACGGTGAACCGGGAGCGTGAGCAGGGCTTGCATGAGCAGGCATTTTGTCACCAACGACTCGCGGCCACCCTGACGGCCTGAGGGCGCAGCGGACAAACCGAGCCAGACTTCTGATACTCCCGTTGCACTGCCTCCTCCAGATGAGTGCTCGTGATCACACGGCCGTTGTTCAGCGCGAGCAGTGAAGCATGCAGCACAGCGTTGCGAATCTGGCCGCCCGTCAACTCACAACGTTGCGCAACCTGATCGAGCGTTGAAGCTGACACCTGATGTTCTTCAGGCAAGTGTAACTGCCAAATGGTCCAACGCTCGCCGGCGTCGGGTGGAGGAAAACTAACTATGATGTCCATGCGGCGCTGAAATGCGCGGTCGATCCGTTCGCCGGCATTTGAGGTAACGATCAGGATCGATTCGAAAGACTCGAGACGTTGGAGAAGATAGTTAGTCTCCAAATTTGCGTAGCGATCGTTGGCGTTGTTGACGTTCGTGCGCTGAGTGAGCAACGCATCACCTTCGTCGAGCAGCAACACGACGTCGAGTTCTTCAGCGCGCGCGAAGAGACGGTTCAGGTTCTTCTCCGTTTCGCCGATGTATTTGTTGACCACTGTTGAGAGATCGAGCCGGTAAAGATCTTTGCCGAGCACCGCGGCCAGGACACGCGCGCCGAGAGTTTTGCCAGTGCCACTCGGACCGGTAAAGAGAGCGCGCACTCCGGCGTTCATTTGTTGACTCAGCACTAACCCGCTGGCGTCCTGAAGTCCCTCACGATAGCGGCAACGAGCTTCGAGATTGCGCAACTCCTGCAGTGTTTCGCCTCTGACCGCGAGATAGTCCCAATCTCCCAGGGCCGGAATGAACGTGGCGAGCGTGTCGAGGGCCTCGCGATTCAACGCACGACTCGCAGATTGAACGTCAGAGATAGTTACTTCATCGCGACCGGCGATCGCCGCTGCGGTCTCGGCGAGGTGTGCAGCGCGCCGAATATTTCCGCCCGTGAGACGAAAGCCGGCGCTGATCTGATCGAGGTCGCGTGTTGGTGAATGAAGTGCCTCCTGCCAGTGTTGCCGCCGCGCGGCATAGTCCGGCATCGGCAGATTCAACGTGATTGAGCCTTTGACGTTTGCCGAAACTCCGCCATGTTTGCCGAGTACCAGACCGCGCGCACCGTTGAATCCGGAAAGTTCCGGCAACTGGATCGTTTCACCAGGAGCGGCATCGAGTACGATCACCGGCAAAGCATTCAAGGCCGTGGCCAATGGTCCAACGAGGCGCCAATGCTCAGCTTCCTTTTGCTCCTTTTGCTCGACACCTTCGATCTCCAGCAGACCTTTGCCGAGACTGAGCGCCACGGACCCGAGCAGCGTGCGCCTGCCGTTCCGTTCAGGCCCGCGAATGATCACGCAGTTGACATCACCGGTCGCCAGCAGCGGCGGAACTGCCATGAGCGGTCCGCGCAGGTCCTCCGGAATGATCAGTTTTTTGATCGGACAAAGATCACGAGGCGCGTGGTATTTGGCCCACGTGGCGATGACTGGGTTTGTTTCCCCGCGCAACGCATCCCAAAGAACTCCCGGTGTTTCGATGGCCCACGCTATTCGCGGCGCCTCTGTTCCCAAAAACCGGACCAGTCCGAACTGGTTCAAATCGCGCAACTGTGCACGCACTTCACCGTTGGCGTGCTCACCAGTCCACCACGCATTTAGCAGACCGACCGTTGGGCGCTGCTGTCCCGGCGTTCCCTGCATCGATTCGAACAACAGACCAAAGCGTGCGTCTTCTTCGATCAACCCGATACCGAGCAGCAGAGTCATTGCTGCATGGTCCAGATTGAAACTCTCGCGCAACGCGCGCAGCGGTAGATGAGAAGCTGCTTTCTGCTCCCAATCTTCGAGAGTTTGCTGCCACCACGCGCCGGCGCTGTTGATGCTCGATCCGGCGGGTTCGTATTTGTCGCGCTCCAGCGCGTAGCCTGCGAGAAACGGAAACTGTTCAAATGCTTTCTGCGATGAACCTAACGTGAGCGACAGTTGATGCAGCAAATGAGAAACGGCCGCGAAGAAGTAGAGGCGGAAGTGGGCCGAAGGTGTGCGTTGCCAATCATCGAATGGGTTTTTGTACTTTCCCACGTTTCCCCCGTTTGTGCTCACTGAAAATGGAAAGCGATGAACCGGCCCGCGGCCGGAACCCAGCCCGGATCGCGATCGAGTCCAGCAAACCTGATCGCGATCGGCAACTCTGCGAGTAGTAGAAACACGTCGATCTGCGTCGCGGTTACGCGCACTCGACCGGTGTGAGCCATCAGCAACGGACCGGGATCGGTTGTTTCGTCGAGACCTAATCCCAGTCGCAAACGCGCGCGAACAGTTGGCATTAAATCCGCGAGCCACGCTGGTAGCTCCTCGAGTTCGTCTTGACGTCCTGCGAGATCTGCGAGCAAAGGCCACACGGGGTCGTTTTCGATTTGATCACCAGCGAGTTCTCTGCCAACGAACGCCACGAAGTCCCAAATGTGCAGCTCGATGCCGGGCTCAGCGGGTGTAGTGAAGTCGCCGTACAATCCGAGATAAATCCCCAGGTTGACGAGATAGAACGCACCCGCAAAATCGGTTTCCACCTCAACAAAGGAATCGAACACCCCGGTGTCTCGCACGGGTTCAGAAACACTTGACTCAAACTTTCCGCGCTCTTGAGTGGTTACTGTCTCGTCGAGGGCGGCCTCCTGGACCGGTATCAATTTGTTTTCGTAAAAGACATCTGGCTTTGATTCGTGTCCCACTGCTTCCTCTATAGAGGACTCGGCGCGAAGAGTGACTGACTCTACCGGCGCTAACCGACCGACAGATGGTTCCGTGATTACGCTGCTTGAGTCTGGAACGTCATTATCGTGAGGCTGTAGGGACACAGATTGCACAGATAGATCTTCTGGCTCAGTAATAGCGAGCCGAAACGGATCAGTAACCGGAGATTGCTGGACCAGATCTTGTGCTGGAGCTTTTTCTTCGGCCGGAGCAGTAACCAAAACCGGGTTTTGTTGTGCTTTAAACTTCAGGCTCCTGTTGGTTGTTATGGGGCTTTGCCGTGACGTTTTTTCTCGCTCGACTTCCACTCGCACAGGAAGCTCGACAAATCCAGTGGCCTCCCGCTGCCAAACAGCAATTGCCGTTGCAAACTTTCGCGTGCGCACGACAGCAGGCGCACGCAACACCATCACACTTACTCCAAGAAATCTCTCCCGCGCGACGCTCAATTGCTCGTTCCGAATCTCACTAACAAACTTTTGCCAAGGCGCGGACTGTGAACCCGACGACTGATCGACAACCGACTCCTGAGCAACGTGCTGTTCGCGAACAAACGACGACTCAAGCACCGCAGTCGATGACTCAAGCACCGGCGCTATCGCATCAAGCGCAAACCGGCGCACCACCACAGCCAACAACTCATCCGCCTCTGCGTCACTCAGCCTCCGAACAAATTCGATCTTCTGCGCGCCAAGCCGTTCAAGCGCCGCCGGAACGTGTTCCGCCGCATCGCGCCACATTGCCAGCAACTCCCGGCCGATGATCGAACTCTGCAATAACGTCCGCCACCACCAGCGCGATTCGATCTCGCCTCGACACCAGTCGCTGGCTAACGAAGCAAGCAGATCCGCCTGGTCGAAAAAGATCACGCAGTCAGGATTAACCGCCGCGTTTCTCTCGCCAGCCGAACGCGGCGCTTTCGCTATTAGACCAGCAACGTGTTCTTTCAGTGCCTGCTCCCACGCGAACGACGAACGCAGTGAACTCGAAGAGAGATCGAGCAATCCCGGCCGTGGATCACGCAGCCGCTTGAAACAAACGATCGCCGTGGCCGGCAAGCCACGCGGCGCCAGATCGACTGACGAGAGAACTCGGTCCAGTCGCAGGCGCAACGAGAGCGGATCGCCGTGATGACCACTGACGCGAACCTTGTTTATCGAAACGGTGCTCGCGGAAAGCATCGAAATACTCTGCAAGTTTCTCTGAACTCTGTGTCTCTGTGTCTCTGTGGTGTTCTATTCAGACCGGATAAACCACCGAGACACATAGGCACAGAGATTCACGTGACTAAGACTCATTTCTCTTCCTGAGCAGCGATGGCAGCTTTCACGGAGTCAGGAAGCTTGCTCTTCTTCTTGATGGCCGAGCGCAATGTTTCGTCCGTTCCAGCGAGCTTCACCATCGTCACTTCGTGTCGATCCGGATCCGCCGTGCGCACCAGTTTTTTCGCCGCCTCGGCTTCTTTCGGATTCGCGAGATCGGCAAAGCGAACCAGGTTGTGAACGATAAAAGGATCGTCGGTGGCCATCAGCACGGGAATGATCTCGTCAAAAGCCTCGTAATATTTCTCGCGAAACTTCTCCGACAGCTCGGTCCAGCAAATGTCCCGATGGCTCTCGACATAGTCAAAGAATTCCTGGGCCATTCTCAGGTGCGGTGACGGTGCACGCGTCGCCTTGTGCTTTTCCCACGCTTCCAGAATTAACTCACGCTGATTCATGACTAACCTCCTGATTAACTCGCAAAGATCAGCACCTGCCACAGTAGATCGGCCGTGGCGCCACCATGATTAACCAGACGGATGAAGACATTCACATCGTTTGAACCAACACTCTGCCGGTAAACAATGCTCGCTTCGACATCAGATATGCCGTTGCCCTTCGTTTCACCAATCGCAACCGTCGGGAAGTAAATGGTGGTCTTCGTACTCGGCGCGTCGTGTTGCACCTCGGTTTCAGAAGTCGCATTCGGCGCCAGGCTGACGCTGCCGCTGTCGAGTATTTGAAAAGCAAGCTTTGAGGCGGTGACTGCATTGCTCTTCAATTTAGAGGCGTCGACGCTGTTTGCGGCGAGCTTGGCGAGCGTCACTGAACCATCAGCCAAACTCGCGCCCGAGATCGCTCCCGCCGCAAGCTTCGGGGCGGTGACGGCGCCGTCGGCGATCTCGTTGGTCTGGATCTGCGTAGCCTCGTCGGTCGCAGACGCATCGTTCACCGGCGCACCCGGCGCGCGCGTGTGATGATGCGTTCGCAGCCCGTTGCGCATCTGGCGCTGGATAGTGTTCCAGTTCTCGGCCCGGATTAGTTCTCCGGGAGCTACTTCAATGAATTCGGGAATGTCGCTGATCGCCATCGTGACTTCTCCTTCTGCAAAGACTCACCTCAGATACTTGTCCCCGTCCAACTTCTTCTCTGTGCAATCTCTGTGTCCTCTGTGTCTCCGTGGTTCGTTCTTTCGGCGTAAAACAACGCCACAGAGACACAGAGGACACAGAGATTGCACAGAGAAATCAAACCAGGGTACCTCATGCAAAGTTGCTAAAGTTCCAACGCGTGATGTCGAAACGAGCTTCGGCCTGGAACAGAACATAAGCACTGATGAAAAGCACGTATGGCCGGGTCGTTGGTCCATCGACAACGTTGAAAAGTTTGATTGGATCCTTGTTTGCCAAACTGAGTGGCGCGAAATTAAGTGACATGTCGATCAACGGATTAACCATCGCGCCTTCGAGGAAAACCGGCACGTGGTAAGCCTGTTGATCGAAAAACTTCTGGTATGTGAAACCGGGTGCGCTACCGACGTTCGCCGTTGGCAGCAAGCCCACCGGCGGCAGGTAGTCAAACCGCGTGCTCGCCACGAAGGTGTTGAGATTCGCTTCATTCTCACGAATCTCGCGCAGTTGTTCCGCGAACTGGAGGAACATCGCTTTCGCTTCGCTCTCGCGCCGGCAATTAACCAGTGGCGACCAACGCCCGCTGGCAGAAGGCTCAGTAATTGACCGTCGCGCAGCCCAGAGATCGATGAACACCACACCACCCGAGGCGGTCCAGTTGATCACCGCAAGTGGAACGTCGCAATCACTCAGACAGGTGTCGTGCAGGTCATCGATAATTCCGTAGCGTTCGAGTGGTGGTCCAAACGGATTGGTTTCAAAAGTCTTTCGTTTTGGATCGGCAACACCAAAACATTGGTACGCAACCCGGTTGCGCAAGTGCGTCGGATCAGCGAGATCGCTCGCGCTGACGGTGAGTTGCAGCAGACGAAACTGCACGCCATCAACAATCGCATCGGTCGCGCAAGTCGCTGCTGTGTTGCTCACGCCGCTGTTCAGGGCTCGACCTTCAGGCGCTTCAGCCGGTGCGATCGTCAACAAGTAAACGCCTGCGCCGGCGACGTACGCGCCTGCCTGCAACGGCTGACAGGTAACGAAGATCTTCGTGCTGCCGCTTGCGCCGTTGAGCTGGCGCACGAGCGAAACATCCGTGCGACTCTTCAGCGCCAGGGTTTGGCCCCGCCGGTTGACGGCGAGTCCGGCTTCGACGGTGATGATCGGTGATGACGGCGTGCTGGCAACCGGCTTCGAAACCTCGAGTCCGTATGCGATGCCCGCGCCAATCGCCTGGCCAAGTCTGCGGTGACCCTCAACGTTTGCTTCCTGCTCGCGACTGAGATCGCGCGCTGTCAGCAAGCGGCCGTTGAAAAAGTTGACGGACCTGATGCCGCCTTCGAGTATTGGTGTTTGTAATTCTGCTGCACTCATGGCCAGTTCCTCGTAGCTTCGGTCGATCGGTCCTAAGCTGCTTCGAACATGCTGATCTCAACCATTAATTCCACGTCCGTCAGAAGATCTTTAGGCAGAGGCGTACCGCGGTCGATGATGCTCAACAGAATCCTGGTCGCCTGGAATGCCTTGAACATCACCGTCGGAGACTGAAATTTATCGCCCTGCCCGGAGTCGACCAGCATGGCTTTCACTATCAACTGAACGCCCGGGTTGTTGGGCATTTTTAGCGCGTTATAGCCCTTGTAGTTCAGAATGAATTCACCAGTCGCCGCTACGCCACCTTTCAGCTCGTTGTAGACAGGCGCTCTGCTGGTGCCGTCGCCCTTGACGATTCCTGCGGCAACGATGAAGAAGCGCGGCAGTCCGGCCGGGTGTTCAACGAAATCGCCCTTCGCGGGATCGCCCGGGTCGCCTTTCGGACCTTGAAGACCTTGCGGGCCCTGCAATCCTTGAAGGCCCTGCAGTCCTTGTGGTCCCGGCGGACCAACTGGCCCCACTGCTCCGGGCGCACCGGGAAGCCCTTGTTGGCCTGCTGGTCCCGGCGGGCCCGGCGGTCCAACTGGCCCAACTGCTCCGGGTGCACCGGGAAGCCCTTGTTGGCCTTCTGGTCCCGGCGGACCTGCCGCACCTGCCGGTCCGACAGCTCCTGCTGGTCCCGGTGGTCCAATGTTGCCTTGCGGCCCCGGCGGACCTGCCGGTCCCTGTGGTCCTGGAGGGCCGGATGGTCCCGGCGGTCCCGGCGGTCCTGGCGGTCCTTGCAATAGTTGTAACGGCGGACTCATCAGGATCTGCGAACCGTCGCCGGTGCAGCAGCCACCGCAGAGCATCCACTCTTGCAGCATCCGCAAGTGGACCACGTAAGGCCGGTTACTCTCATCGATCGCCACGGTGCCGGCGTCGTTGACCAGCCAGCCGCCCTGGGCCTGAACCAAGGGAACATCCAGCGCTGCGAGCAACACACACTCTTCTTCACTCGCATCGTCGCCGCCAAAGTGAGTCGCCGCACAACCATGCCAACGTGCGATCCACTTCGGCCGCAACTCAGTGACCCACAAGCGAAATGCTGTCCGCAGATACTCACACGCATCGGCCGAATTGATGTGCAGGAAGGCTGGCGGCGACGAGTCGAACATGAAATCGTCGGGTGGTGAGTTCGGCGGCGATGCCGGCGGCGAGAGCCACGGATGCGCGGCATCTCGAATCGCCTGGATAAACTGGTCCAATGGCGTCGAAGGAAAACTGTCGGTCATGTCGATTTCCTTCAGCCATCTAACAAAATCGCGCAAGGCGTCTTCTTCACGCTGGTTTGGCGCTTTGAGACGCAGACTCAAACAGAAGTCGTCCTGCAAACGCGAAGGGGCCATCAACTCGCTCTCGCTGCGGCACGGCTCGCCGGCGATCGGCACGTTGTCGGTGGGGCAATCGCGGTAACACAACACCACATGGAGCCTGAGCGGCCCGGCAGGTGGTGAGTCCGGCGGCGACGTTAACAGTTCCGTGAGGGCCGTCTTCTGCGTCGCGAGCCAGTCATTGATATAGGCGCACTGTGCGGTGGGAACACAGATCATCTGCCCGCGCGGACTCACCGCGACGCCCGGTTCAATCACCACTCGCGGCCCTTTGGCATCGCTGTCAATCGCAACTTTCAAACCACGCACGGTGCCGTAACCGATCAGGTCGCGAGCCATCCACTGGTCGCGGCCTGACAGGTAAGCAAACTCCTGCGTAAAGTCGTCGACCCCCAGCACCATGCCGAGGTTGTAGTTGACGTGTTTGGTCGGGTCAGGTTCAGTGCCTGTGTTGGCGGTTGTGTTTGTAGAGAAACAACTCATGGTTTAGCTCCTCAGTTGGGAGTATTGCCCAGGGGATCGCGTCCCAAGACGTAACGATCGCGCGCGTCTTCAAGCGCGGGCGTCGCCAGAAAACTTTCGCCGACGAAGGTTCGATCCAGCACGACGCGCGGCAATAATTGCGGTGCGCGACTGCCCTGATCGATCACTGTATCGAGCTGCAAGCGAGCCTCGCCGATACGAAACATCGCCCAGTAAAACTTCACTTCAAAAACTGTGTGCGCCGGTTTTTCGAGATCGATGATGCGTTGCGCCAGAGCCAGACGATCCTGTTGCTGCTCGGGGCTGAGACGCTGTGACAGCGGCACCGGCAAAAGCACCGTGAAACGATGCGCCGCGCGGTGCATCTGCATCACGACTGCTTCGAACTGATACCAGTCGGCGAGTGGCGCGCCATCGACCGGCAATTGATCGGGTAAGGAAACCAGGTCGAAGCTGGTCCACTTGGTGGCGTAGATCTGATTGAGCGCATTTATGCGGCGGTAACGGCGCGCCAGAAAGTCGTGCCACAAGCGGCGCGTGTTTGCTGCCGCTGATGAAGTTTCGAGCTGGAAGTGTTGCCAATCCGTCAGCGCTTCAGCAACTTTCGGCTGATCGCGCAGCAGAGTGATCTGGTTGAAGGCGGCGTAGCTGGTTTGGTGAGCGGAGTTCAGCAGCGCAATGGTGGCGTAACGAGTGCTGAGAAACGTTTGCCATGCCGCCCGCTCCGGCGCGGCGGTTGACGGAACAAAACCGAGCGTCGCCTGGGAAAACTGGGACCACGACGCCGCTGCACCAGTCGCGGCGGGAGCAATCAACGGATACTGGACGAAAACGGCTGTTTCCTGCGGCGCGGAGGTAAAACTCGCGTAACGCTGATTCAGGCTTTCGCGTCCTTGAGTCGGTTCCCAGGTCGAGCCGACTTGCAGCACTCTTGGACCACTGGCCGCGCTCGTGTCGCCAAACACGACTCCCAGCGTCGTGAGCGTCAAGTACTTTTCGACGATCCGGATCTCCTGCGTGCGCGGCGCGACCCCGATTTGACTCGCCGGCGAACCTGGTAAATCGAAGATCGTTTCATCCGGACACTCGTCGAGTGCGAGGTGCAAAGCCGTCGTCAAACCGCGCCGTGTTCCGCGAAACTGGAAGAAGTCCATCGCGTGCTTGATGAACATTCGCCGGCGCGCTTCGTCCCACGTTGGATCGAGTGCGACACCAAACCAGTTCGCCAGCCAGTCGAGCACTGCGGCGGGCGCGCTACGCACGTCAAACAGCACCTGCACGGCCGCGATCTTGTCTTCGAGTGTGGTGTACGTGCCCTCGACGTTTGCGAGATAACGATCGAGGAAAGATGCGGATTGATCGTCTTCGCGATAAACATTCGGCAAGTAGTTCTTGAGGTAAGAAAACCGCGGGTAGTAAGCACGGAGATTTCGGAGACGCGGCGTATTGCGTTCGTTACCGCTCAAGCGCAAACGCAGTTGCACGTACCGTCCGCGGGCGCGTTGAAACAACAGCTCCCACGTACCGTCGCCATCCTTGCTCACGTCACCATTACCAGCGCCTGATCCGTGGCCGTTGGACCAGATGGGCCGAAGGAAAGGAAGCTCGATACCATCGCTGCGCAAATAAAGGTCTGGCTCAGCCTGCCACTGCGCGCGTTTGACTTCGTCGGGTTCATTGGCCGCGCGGCTCCAGATCTCGACCTTTGTTTCCGGCGGGATACAGGCGTCGAGCATCAGCCGGTGCCAAACGCAATCGGGCTCGCGACCGTCGAAGAACGGCGTTACCAGTGTCGCGTCAGGCACGTAGCGCGGACGGTTCTGTTTGACAAGCGGAATCCACGTCTCCGCGAAATCGTAATAAGCAGCCGTTGCGCTTCCGACCAGCGCCTTGCCGCCAAACAAACGCATCGGCAGGTACTCGGAAATCGGTTGCAACTCGATCTGCTCGTCACGCACGCACACTCGAAACGCGTAACTCTGATTGCCGTCGGCCGCTACGATGTAGAGTCGATCCGCTACAAAAGCGAGATCGTAAGCAACGAGCGAGAAGTCGCTTTGGTGTGCGGGTTCGATCAGTTTGAGGATCACTTCCGTGGAGATCTCGTCCGGGAGCTGGCGGCCGAAACGATAGCGGTAGATGCGCGAGAAGCGTTCGGTTGGATCGAAGTCGAGGATGAGCACCGTGCCGTCCGGCAAGGCTTCGATCGCAATCGGATCGACAAGTGCCAGCGGTGATTGCAGCAGCGAGAAGCCGGCCGGAAACGTTTTGCTTTGCGTGCCGTGCGAGGCGCTCTTATCGAGTGGCTGGAAGTCGTCGAGCGTCGCGTCCGTCAACAGAGCATCACTACCTTCCGGACCGATGACGTTGAAGTGCCGGTCCAGCGCCCAGTAAGAGTGATTCGCGCGATCGAGAATCCACACGCCACCGCCGGGACGCGGCGCCATGTCAAAAGGAGCAAACGGTACCGACTTGGGCCACAACAACTGTCGGGGTCCACCAACACTGCTGAGATCAAAGATCAGCAATCCCGCCGGCTCGAGCACGCCGACCACGAGATAGTGATCTTCCGTGACCGCCAAGCCACTCAAGGGCAACGGCGCATCAGTCGACGCGGCATCGCGCGGCCGAAAGTCTCCCACGCGCGGTTCTTCGCGGCATTCGCAACCGGCTTTCACCGGCCAGAAATCGGAAGTCACATTTGAGCCCGAGGAGAGGACGCGCAAACGGCGGCTGGTTTCATCAATCCAGTACCAGTTGCCAAAAGCATCCTGCCCCGCGCCCCGACGATTTTCGACGGACGGGAACGTATCTTTCGGCGCTGCCGTGAATTTGAAAAGGCGTGGTTCGAGCGTCAACTCGTTGCGTTGATCGTTCCATGCGAGCGCGGCGCTCTGCGGCGGCGAGCCGTCCCACAACTGGTGCAGGGTCGTGGCGCCAATCGCGCAACGCGACCAATCGTCGCGACCCATCAGCAAATGAAACCTGGTTCCGTTTGCGTCCACGCGCTAACACTCCTCAGGTACAACCGGCACCGGAACAATCTTCGGCGAAACAGTCGTCGTGGTTCCGAACACGGGCGTAGACTGTCCACGCAACTGATCGAGATCCATCGGATCGCCGATGCTGACGGAAATTCCCATCACGCGGGGCAGTTCCAGACCAGTCATCTGAATTTGATCAGTCGCGGGCTTCGTGCCTTCACTGATCAAGACGTCGTTCACAAGCAGCACACCGGCAACACGGCTCGCGACGGCCAGCAACTCTCGCGCGGTCACCGGTTTTCTCAGCGGCCAACCTTTCTTCATCGAGCCGTACGACGGCGCGTTGAGCAACGTCACCTGGTTGTCGAGCAAACCCGCCGGCGACTGTTGCAGCGGCGCGAGAAAACCGAGCAGCGCCTGCTTTACCGCCTCGCGAACGTCGGCGGTCGAAATACCGGCAACGACGTTGATGCCGGCCGAAACCCAAATCTGTTTGTAGCTTGGGCCACGCAGGAAGAGTTGCGTGGTAACGAGGCGACGCGGATCGAGATAGCGGCAGATCGTGTCGAGAAAGATCGCATCGGCGTTCGGCGCGTCAGGTTGTTTGGGATCGTAGCGCGGAATCAGCATCAAGGTGACTGCGCCGGGAGCATCTCCGGGTTCGCTCGGGGCCAGTTCCGGATTGAAGGCTGGAATCACTTCGACGCGGCCGATGTCCACTCCGGGCGTGCGCAACGTAATCGTTTCGAAGTCAGTTGCGTTCACCAGGCGATCACGATGTTGCAAGTAACGCGCGATCTGTTTTTCGCCTTCAGTGACGGTTTCCGCCTCCGCGCCATTCCACGTGCGAACCGGATTTGAAACCTTGATTCCCGCAGGCAGAGCGGGACCGTTGTTGATCGAGCCGGCGCCGACGTTGCCGGCCGAACCGACGCCGTAGTCGTAACTCGCGCGCAGCTTCGCGCCGGCAGGCGGACGCTTGCCGCGCAGACCATCGCCGAACTTGATCTCGCCCGATTCCGGATTGACGGTAAACACTTCCACGAGTGGATTCGTCGCGAGAGGCGCGCCGGGAGGTTGCCGTAGATCCGGCACTTGCACTTCCGGTCCTGCCGCGAGCAAGTCGTCGATCTCCGTCCACACGCGAATCTCGTTGTTTGCAGTGACCGTCAAACGAACCGAGTTAGGAATGATTGGACGCCGCGATACCACGACCACTTGATCCGGCGCGCCGGTGCCGTCGGGCAACACCTCGTTGCTGACGTGTGCGCGCTGCGTAATGTTCACGGTGTTGATGCCGGTCCAGAGAATCTTCGCGCGCACCGCGGCCGAGGACTGAACCCGCAACCACGTAACAAGTCGATCGTTAAGCGTGCTGTCTTCGAGCGAAGGCGGCAGATCGCCAACGCCCTGTTCGAGCGGATCGAGGTTCGTCCACAAACGAAGGTCGGTGGCTGTCGGCAGATTGACCTCGACGACTCCGGGATTCGCGAGCACATCCACCGGCGCACGCACGTCGAGCGGACGATATTGCGGTGTGCGCTGAGCAGGATCGGTCGGCAGCAATCCATCGCTGCCGACTTTCGGTATCAGATACTGCAACAGCGTCTGCGCTTCCGGATTCGCGATGCCGGTTGGCGATAGTTGCCGCGTCGGTTCGTCAAGCGCCGGCACGATTCCCAGACTGAGCGTCTTGCCCGCGATCTCGTGGCGCACTTTTTCTTTCAGGTCTTCTTTCGCCTGCGGCGTGTTATCGACCGGCTTGTCGCCCGAGCGCACGAGCAACGCTATCCACAAGGAACTGTCTGTCGTCTCCTGACCGATAGCGACTTCATTTCCTTCGGTGCCGTTCAGCGGAAGTGTTTCGTAGAGTTGAATGTCCGCGTCGTTTGGCGGCTGGCCCTGGTACGACGCGTAGAGCAACTTGTAGTAGTCAGTAAGTTGAGTCGATGGATTCGTGAGCCGGCGCTTGTAGTAGACGCGCGCCTCAACCGGCAAGACATCCAGTCCGGCGTTGGTCCGAAACGGTACCTGACCCGCGCGCACTTCGAGGCCGCTGTTAAGCGTAATCGTTTGCAGTGGTCCACGATCGTTCGTGAAGCCAACGAGACCAATCGCCGACGACGCGGGTTGCAATGGCACGCCCAGCAGTTGCAAAAACTTCTTGCGATTGCGTTCGGGGATCTGGTTTGAGCGATACAGCAAGTTCTCAGTCATGAACGCAAACAGCTCGATCAGCGTCACGCCCGGATCGCTCTTGTTGAAGTTGGTCCACTCAGGATTGTGAACGGGAATGCGCGCCAGCGCGTCGTTCAGCAGGTCCTGATAACGGCGATCGTCGAGATTGGGAATCTGCAAAGGCATATTCGTAAAGTTAAGCGGCTAGCTGCACGTTCAAAGTCACTCGTTCGCGCGCGCTCGTCGCGACGAGCTGATATGTGATCGTCGCGACCGCGGCTTGCGGATCCGAAGGATCAGCCTCAACGTCAACCGACTGCACGCGAATGCGCGGCTCCCATTGAGCCAACTCTCTCGTGATGCGATCCTGAATCAGCCGGCGAGTCGTCACCGTGTTTGGCTCAAACAGAAACCGGCTCAGACTGCCGCCAAAACTCGGCAGACGCAGTCGCTCGGCTTGCTCCGTCATCAGGACCACTCGAATTGACTCGCGCACGTTTACTTCCCCTTCCGACCACGCGACGCGCCCATCTGGTCCGACACGCGGCGGAAAACTGATTCCTTTACCGAGAATTTTGCCAACGTTATTCATAGCTGTTCACTTTTTGCCGGAGCTCAAACCGGGCAACGGAAAACAGATCAGGAAAAACGGTATCCAGCGAAAGATGAAGTCCAACAGAAAGACGATGATCATCAACAACAACAGCGCGCAGATCGTGATGATCGGAATCGACAGCGAACAGATCATGCCGACTTGCAGCCCACCGCTGCTGCATGGACCAGCGTCGGGCACGCTGAGATCCTTGTGCAGCGGCCACGGCAGTACTGAAAGCACGAGATCCGCGAGGGTGATGCCTTTCATGCGATTGACCTGACCGCAAAGCATGTCGGACATCACAAAGGCCGCATTCTTGTCAAACTTGCGCAAACCCGCCGGCGAGGTGTCGATCGGCAGCGCGATGCGCACCGGCCGTGCGGGCGCGTCCGGGTCGAAGAAGTTCGCCATTTGAAACGGTTCGGTCGGCGCGCTGACGACCGGCGGATCGAGTGGTCCACACTCCGGCCGGTCGTAAACACAGCGAAGCTGAAACCAGGCCTGGCGCATGTCTATGGGACGTTGGGCCACCAGCGGCAGCGACGATTCCGGTGGCGCGTCTTGCGCAGGCAGTGCGTCCTGAATCAGCTTGGCAAAAGCGTCGATCTTGCGAAACGCAGTGTCGATCGGCTTCTCGCCGCCGATCGCGGAAATCGTGATCGAGGTCGGTAGTGGACCATCCGTGGCCGCGAGCGTCGGATCGGCGAACGGAAAAAGGAACTTCGGCCACCGCGGATCGGGGTTGTTGCGCACGTAGGCATTCGCGACTGATTCGAGCCCGGATTCAGCGTCCTCGGCGTCGATTGCTTTCAGCGCTTGCGCGAAGGTGGATTTGACGTGACCGCTGTAGATCGCCGGCGTTGAGAGATCGGTGATCAGCGCCGCCGGCATTTCGGTTGTTTTCAGTGCTGTAAGAATCTTCTGCTCGTTGCTGTTGGTGACGAAGCTCTCGGGCTCGGCGCCGCGCACAACTTCCCACAGTTTGGGAAAGTTTTCGGCCAGATACTTCGTGAAGTCGAGCAGGATGTACCATGAGCCGGTCTGAATCTGTTCACGCGCTGAAGTGATCCACTTGTCGAGATCGCTGGCGGGCATCGTATCGCCACCTGACAGAGTCGGATCAGGTGGAGTGGCCTGCAGAGTTCTGACGCGATCGGCGGTTTCGAGCAGACGTTTCCACGGTTCAGTGACCTGAATCCAGAGCGGCATCATGCGCGGATCAACTGCTGCGTCTGCCGCACTCGCGCTGACACCTGTTCCGGTTGTTGCCTGTGCTTCCGGCAATAGAGTCGCGCCGACGTACGACTCGCGTTTGCCGACGGGAATCAAGCCGCCGAAGACGCGCCGTTGATGTCCGTCGTCCTGCTGATAAGTCGCCGGGAACATCGGCAACAGCTCTTCACCTTCGAGCAGCACTTCCGCCGTGCCTGACTTTTTGACTTTGCGCCAGCCACTGCCCGCTGTTGTTGTCACCAACGCATACTCGTCCCACGAATTGTCCGGCGCCGGGAGTGGAATCGGCACGCCGCGATTGTCAGTGCTCACTTCCTTGTAGTTCTGTGGCAACAACCGGCGGATCACGAAGCCGACGCGTTCCTGTTTGCCGGGATTGACCGCGTGATCCGGCAGGCCGGCGCGACCGCAGACGAGACTGGAGGTCACGAGATAGAAGCGTTGGTGGCCGGGTTGATAGAGTTTTAGTGGCGCAAGCGCCGGCTTTGGTGTTTGTGTTGGCGCTATTGAAAGCGAGTTCTGTTTCTGCTTTGCGAGCGCCTTGCGGCTCAGCGCACGAGCGAACGACGGCAATTGTTTGGGCAGGACTGGAGTCGTGGCTGGACCACGCCACGTCTCGGGCTGCGCCGCGTAGTCTGGCAATCGTCCTGGATCGCGAGCGAGTTGAGCGAGGAAGTCGTCCATGAACGTGTCCGAGGCAAAACGCAGGATCGCCGGACGTCTCAATGTCGCGCGTCGCGCAGCGGCATCGGACGTGGCCGCGGCGTTGGGCCAGAACGGCTCCGGTGCTGTCCATTGAAGTTGCTCGTTAGCCATCACTCGTTATCCACTTTGCGCTCGGCGTCCCCGGCTCTGCCGCCTGATGTGAGGCGGGGCTTTGCCTCGCCGCAAACTGCTGAAAGAAGAAGGGGGCGCAAAGCCCGACAAAGAGACTTCTTGTCAAACACACTTCTCACCATATGTTTCCTGCGCCGGGTGTGTAGGAGGCGCTCACTACACAGTTACTGATCAACGTGTCGCACTGGACCACGCCGCTGAACTTGGACATCCCGGCATCCACTGTCACCATGCCCGCCGACACCGCAACCTGCGACGCATTGACCGTTACTTTAGCCGCGGCAGTAATCGTGATACCGGCAGTCTCGAGTTTGATCGAATTGCCGTTGCTGTCGACGATCTCGACCGCTCCTGGTCCATCTTTCATCGTCAACTTCTGACCGCCCGGCGTTTCCAGGATCAACTTTTCCTGCCCATCCTGATCGTCGAGCGTGACCTTCACGCCGTTTCGCGAACGCAAAACTTTCTTGTAGTTATTGCCCGCGCCGTCCATCGATTCCGGCGGCGAATCCGAACCGTTCCAAAGCCCGCCAATCACGTATGGCCGGCGCGGATCGCCGCCTTCGAAAACGACCAGCACTTCGTCATCCGTGTCCGGAATGAACCAACTGCCGCGATTCTTGCCGCCCATGAAGGTTGCGACCCGCGCCCACGCTTCGTAGCGCGCGCTCCCAGTGTCAGCCGACCACGGCAGCGTCACCTTCACTCGACCCTGACCGTCGGGATCCTTGATGTCCGTCACGAGCGCGGGAAACACGCCGTACCAGCGGCCACCAAGACCGGTGGGCACGCGAACATCGACGATCGTTTCGAGTAAGTGTTTGTCGAACATTTATCTACTCACGGCCACAAAGAGGCACAAGAGGCAAAAAAGCAGTGCCAGTTAGCGATGTCCAGTCGGTGAAAGGGCCATGGTCTGCGAAAAGTCTCATTCGTTTCTGCCCGCCTTGTGCTTCTTGTTCCTTTTTGTGGCTCAACCTTTTCCGATCCCGGCGCGTTCCGCACGAAACTCAGTGCGCAGACCCTTGGCGCTGTCGAAAATGTGCTTCGCTTCCGACACGTAATACTTTCCGTTAAAAAGTGGGCCGAGTCCCTTCAGATCGAGTTGCGCGCCGACCCGCAGGGCCGCTTTCGTTTCCGCAACTCCATAACCAACCACAAACCGCCGCGCGCTGAACTTGAAGAAACTCTCAGCTTCGTGCTGCGCTTCCTGACTGTTGAGCGGCACTGTGTGAACCAGCGCCTCCTTCCGCGCGCCGAAGCTCGACTGCAAAATGCTGACGCCGCTGCTGTCGCCATTCAGCTCGCTGCTGATCACGGAGTCAGTCGCCTCGTACTGCAACGCGGATTTGCTTGAAACATCCCAACCGTTCACGGCCACGCTCGTGCGCTGCATCGCCAGGTCAGCCAGCACGGTGAACTCGCGCAGTTGATTACCGTAAGTGAGCTGTAGCGGGCTGCCGCTGCGACTGCTGTGCGACTTCGCGTTGAGAGTGCTGCCATCCATCCAGACTTCAGCGTCAATCCCGCGCGCGCGTTCGCGAATAAACGCGAGGTCGCTTTGATTCACTTG
>DASXRE010000184.1:0-12392 GCA_036506775.1 Pyrinomonadaceae bacterium
CGTGCTGGTGATCGAACACAACCTCGACGTGATCAAGTGTGCCGATTACATCATCGACCTTGGTCCTGAAGGCGGTGAACACGGCGGGCGCGTCGTCGCCGCCGGCACGCCTGAAGAGGTCGCCCGCTCGCGCCGCTCCCACACGGGTCACGTACTTCGCCCTCTACTCAACGGCCGCCTCATGCGCAATGGTAACGGCACCACTTCCCAGTAAGACTCCCCAAAATACACGCCTTATCGCGTGTTATACTCGCTTCCTTGCATGAACGACTCAATCGAAAGTGGCAAACTAGACAAGACTGCCTGCAGAGTTTTTTCTTCATTCGAGGAAGCCGACGCAGCAGACAGGGAATACTACCATTCCCTTTCGCCTGCGCAGCGGCTCGAAATATTGCTGCTACTGAGACAACAGTGCAGTCCCTATTCCGATGAACTTACAGAAGGATTTGAAAGAGTTTGTCGAGTTGCTGAACGCGCTTGACGTTCACTTCTTGATAGTGGGCGCTTTCGCGGTTGCCTATCATGGTTATCCTAGATACACCTCCGATATAGATCTCTTTGTCGAGAAGTCTGCTCAGAATGCAGAACGGATCGTGAAAGCGATCCACCAGTTTGGCTTTAGTGATATCGGATTAAGCGAAGAAGATTTTTTGCGAGCGGACCAGGTAATTCAATTGGGAGTCGCCCCCAACAGAATCGACATTATGACTTCTATTTCTGGTGTCAGCTTCGAGGAAGCCTGGACTTCGAGAGTCTTGGGTGAGATCGGCGGCTTGAGTCTTCCTTTCATTTCCCGAGACATACTCAAACGAAATAAAGCAGCTTCGGGTCGCACACAGGATCTGGCGGATTTGGAACATCTCTGATCGGGAGACGCGGATACTTGCCATCAAATTACGATGATCTGAAACCGCTCGAGCTTACGAAAGTAAAAACGTATCCGCTTGCCTCACGTCCCAGCAAAGTAAACCTGGACGATTTCGCGCGGGCGATTGGCAATGACGCGTCGATGGGTGAATTTCTTGGGAGCCTCCCGAATGTGCTCGCGGTGCAGTCGTTGCGCCGGATTGCCGACCGAATGCAGCGCGCGCGGGAGTTGAAGAAGCCGATCATCTGGGGACTCGGCGGACACGTCATCAAAACTGGCCTGGCGCCAGTGATTATCGATCTCATGAAGCGAGGTTACGTCTCCGCAATCGCCGCGAACGGATCAGTGCTGGTCCATGACGCAGAGATCGCGATGGTTGGCTCAACGTCTGAAGACGTCGATGCGACGCTGTCTGAAGGAGTCTTTGGTGGTGCTGACGAAACCGGGCGACTGCTCAACAGTGCGGCGCAAGCAGGAGCCGCAGATCAGATCGGATTGGGAGAAGCAGTGGGACGCAGTCTGTTGGCGATGAAGCCGAAGCACCAAGACTACTCCCTGGTCTGCGCGGCCTACGAGTCGAGAGTTCCCTTCACCATCCATCTGACCATTGGCGGCGACATCGCGCATTTTCACCCGAATGCCGACGGCGCGGCGTTGGGCGCGACGACCCACACCGATTTTCGCCTGCTCGCGGAACTCGTCAAGCGTATGGACGGTGGTGGGGTTTATCTCAACGTAGGTTCGGCAGTGGTCCTGCCGGAAGTGTTTCTCAAGTGCGTGACCCTCGTGCGGAACCTGGGCCATCCTTTGTCGGGCATCACGACAGCAAACTTCGACTTCATCCAATCGTATCGACCACAGACGAACGTCGTCCGGCGTCCCACTGAAAAAGGCGCGGGCGAGGGCTTTTCCATCACTGGCCATCACGAGCTCACCATGCCTTTATTGGCCGCGATGCTCTTGAGCGGGAGTCGCGAGCCTTGAATTTGTGCTTGACCAACCCGGCCCTCGAAGAGTAATCTTCCACCCTTCGTTGAAATTGAAAACGGATTTCAATTTCGGCCTTCGACATTATTCACAGGAAAGGGTGCCGTCATGTTAGTCAAGCTTTGGTCTAGAGCCTCTCTCACGCTGCTCGCCCTAATCTCGCTTTCAGCAATCGTTACTGCCCAAAGTTTACCGAAAAGGACGCTACTGACCGGAAGAGTCCTCGACCCAAATCGCGCTGCCATTCCAGGTGCTGATGTGTGGATTAGCGGCGAAGGACTCCCCTCCTCAGCGGTGGTCACCGATCGCAACGGCGAGTTTTCCCTGATGCTTCCGCCTGGACAATATCAGGTTCGCGCCATGGCTGAGGGTTTCGCAGAACTTACCGAAAACGTAAGTGTCACGGCGCTTAAGAACGCACAGTCCTTTGAAATGGTGCTGTCGGTCGTGGGTTCGACCGCCACCGTCACTATCACCGACATCGCCGCTTACGGCATCAACTCAATCAGCAGCGCAACCAAAACGCTCACACCGTTGCGCGATATTCCGCAATCAATCTCGGTGGTGACAAAAGAACAGATTCGCGATCAGGCAATGGCAAGCATTACTGACGTCGTCGCCTACGTCCCCGGAATTACGTCGCATCAAGGAGAAAACAATCGCGACCAGCTCGTTATCCGCGGCAACAACACGAGCGCCGACTTCTTTCTCAACGGCGTCCGAGACGACGTCCAATACTATCGAGACCTTTACAACGTCGAACGGGTTGAGGCTTTGAAGGGACCCAACTCGATGCTTTTCGGTCGCGGCGGCGGTGGCGGTGTGATCAATCGCGTGAGCAAAGAGGCGGGCTTCGCCGCTTTGCGCGAACTCACATTCCAGGGCGGCTCCTTCGGGAACAAGCGCTTCACCACTGACCTGGACCAGCCAGTCAACAATAGGTTAGCGCTCAGACTCAACGGGCTTTACGAAAACAGCGGCAGCTTCCGGCACGGAGTCGATCTCGAACGTTACGGAGTGAGTCCGACTGCGACGCTTGTCGTTGGTCCAAAGACCGCGGTGAAACTTTCATACGAATACTTTCATGATGGCCGCGTTGCCGATCGCGGCATTCCCTCGTTCGCGGGCCGGCCCGTGGACATTCCTATCGAGACCTTTTTCGGAGATCCAACCAACAGCCGCGTGAGAGCAGGCGTCAACCTGGTTTCAGCGAACATCGATCACCAGGCGGGACGCTTCAATATCCACAATCGCACGTTGTTCGGCGACTACGATCGTTCTTATCAGAACTACGTGCCGGGCGCGGTAACGCCCGACAAAAAACTCGTCTCAATCACAAGCTACAACAATGCGACCAAACGTCGGAATCTTTTCAATCAAACAGACGTGACCTTCGCCGTGGCCACGGGCAGAGTGAAGCACAACCTTCTTACTGGCGTTGAAGTGGGCCGGCAACAGAGCGACAATTTTCGGCAGACCGGCTTCTTCAACAACACGACTACTTCCGTCCTGGCGCCACTGTCGAATCCGACGATCAGTGTTCCCGTAACCTTTCGCCAGAACGCAACCGATGCCAACAACCACGTAAAAACCAATCTCGGCGCGACGTACCTTCAGGATCAGATCGAGATCAACCGTTATCTCCAGGTCGTGACGGGCCTGCGGTTCGATTATTTCGATCTACAGTTTCACAACAACAGAAACAACCAGGAATTGCGCCGCATTGATCGTTTGGTGTCGCCAAGAGCGGGCGTCATAGTCAAACCCGTAACTGCTCTCTCCATCTATGCGAACTATGGCGTTGCCTACCTACCGAGCGCCGGCGATCAGTTCTCTTCTCTCACGACGATCACCCAACAGGTGAAGCCGGAGAAATTCAGCAATTATGAATTCGGCGCCAAATGGGACGTTCGTCGCAGCCTGTCGCTGACAACTGCGATCTATCGCCAGGATCGTACTAACACACGAGCCACCGATCCGGCGGACCCGACGCGGATTCTGCAAACCGGCAGTCAGCGCACGAACGGATACGAGTTGGGCGTGAACGGAAATGTAACTTCGAAGTGGAGCGTGACCGGAGGCTACGCGTATCAGGACGCGTTCATCACCAGCGCAACGATCTCCGCTGCGAAGGGCGCACAAGTGGGACTGGTGCCGCACCACAGCTTCTCACTCTGGAATAGTTACAAGGTGCTGCCAAAGTTAGGACTCGGACTTGGTCTTGTTCATCGTTCCGATATGTTCGCCAGCTTTGACAACACGGTAGTGTTGCCCGGATACACGCGAGCGGATGCGGCCGTATTCTTCTCCATTAATGAACGATGGCGTCTACAGGCGAACATCCAAAACCTGTTTGACACGTGGTACTACTTGAACGCCGACGGGAATAACAACATCTCGCCAGGCGCGCCACGTGGCGCTCGTGTTGCGCTCATCGCGAGGTTCTAGTTCCCAGCCTCCTGGCGCCGCAATGTGCTAAACTCCGCGTGCATTAAGAGAACGAAAGCGCGCAGAGTGAGGCACGCGGACAAGGGCTTAACAGGTGGACGCCGAAAAACTGAAACACTTTCAAACTCTTCTTCTCAATCAATTGCGACAGTACAGCGAACAGATCCGCACCGATCAGGCAGCGGCGCTCGAGGCGTACGACGACGGTGTGAAAGACAGCGTGGATCTCTCCGTGCAGGATTTGAATAAGGAGATCGCGCTCAGGTTGGGTGAACGCAGCTCGCAGGTTGTGGCCGACATCGATCAGGCATTGCTGCGAATCAAGGAAGGAACCTACGGCATCTGCGCTCGTTGCGGTAAACCGATCGACGAACGCCGGCTCGAAGCGCTGCCCACTGCGCGTTACGACGCCGCCTGCCAAGCCGCTATCGAAAGCGCAAACGGCGAAGAGGAACTACCGACACTCTAAGCCAGTTTGTGGTTACGCTTTCGGGTGCGCCTTATCATAAACCTCGACTAACTTCTCCATCGAAACGTGCGTATAAATCTGCGTTGTCGAAAGACGTGCGTGGCCCAGCAGCTCCTGGATGTCGCGCAGGTCGGCGCCGCTGTCGAGCAAATGCGTCGCGAATGAATGACGCAAGGCGTGCGGACTGATGTTGTGCATGCCTGCGCAAATACGAATGTACTTCTCCACCATGCGGCCTACGGAGCGAGTGGTGATGCGCGTCCCCTGGTAATTCAGAAATAACGCATCTTCATCGCGCTTCGAGATCGGCGCATTCAACAGAAACTTGTCACGCACACCGAGATAATCACGAATCGCGTCGCCGGCGGGATCACCAAAGGGAATGATGCGTTGCTTGCGCCGTTTTCCGGTTACGCGGATCAAACGGTTGTGCAGGTCTACATCCGCGACATTCAACGTTGTCAACTCCGCGACGCGAACGCCGGTCGCGTACATCAACTCCAGCATCGCGCGGTCGCGTTTGCCGAGGTCCGTTTCGAGATCCGGAGACTCGATAAAACGGATTGCTTCTTCGATTGAAAGATGTGTGGGCAGCTTCTTTTCGAGTCGCGGAGTGGCGACCAGTTTGGCCGGGTTGAGTTCTACTACTTCTTCGCGAACGAGGAACTGAAAAAACGTTCGCAGAGCAGCGAGCTTGCGCGCAATCGAGGCTTTCTTCTTTTGTGCTGAATGAAGCGATCCGAGCCACTCGCGAATCGTCAGGTGGTCGATCTGTGTAACCGGCGGAAGAGTGCGGGAGCGCACTTCGCTTGCTCCCTTCCCGACTGCGCTCTGGTCCAAAAAGTCCAGGAACTGTTCGAGGTCGCTGGAATAGTTACGTAAGGTGTGGGCGCTGACGTTGCGCTCGTAGCGCAGGTGTTCGAGGAATTGCTCGATCAGCTTTTCCATCTACTTGGTAGATCACCAACCACCGGCTGCGGTCGTTGGCTTCGGAGCATAATAACCTCTTCGCGAACGGAGGCGAACATCATTTCGCGTCTTAATCCTCAAATCCAGCAGATGCAAACGGCCATCACGAGTCTCGGCGCCGGGGTAGTAACTCAGCACGTACTGATGCGCGAGGTCGGCAGCGATCTGATCGAAAGCGTCGTCGAGTTGATCTGTCGTCTTGGGAATGTAGACGGCGCCACCGGTCTGATTCGTCAACTGTTCCATCCGCCGTTCGGCCGCGAGGGCCCGCAGGTTCGCGCCTTCGTACAAACCCGTCTGGACCACGTAGACCTGACAATCATCACCCAGCACGTGTTGCACCACAAAGTCGAAGTCAGTAGTTCGACTCGTGGTCTCAATTCCGTCCGACACGATCACCAGCACGCGGCGGCCAGTGTAAGGACGCAGGTAAGAGGACGCATTGATGATCGCGTCGAACAACGACGTGCCGCCTTCGGGCTTGCCAAACAAGGCGATGGTCTGTTGCAGACGCACCACATCGGATGTTAACGGCTGGACCAGACGACTATCGGTCTCGATCGAGTAGATTGCCGCTTCGTCTTTGCTGCGCATCACTTTCCGGAAGAAGCGAACGGCGGCCTGCTTCTCAAACTCGCGCGCGGCATCGAGACTGCCGCTGTTATCGAACAGCATTGCCAACCGCACGCTGGTTTCCGAACGCGACAAGTCGCTGAGTGGGCGCAGTTCTCCGTCAACGCGGAGTTCGAAGTCTTCCAGTTTCAAATTGACTACCGCGTTGCCACGCTTGTCCAGTACTGAAACCGGAATGGGAACGAGGTTGGAAGTAATGCGAACGACGTCGTTGTTTTCCAGCTCATCACTGACTGATTTGGACGAAGCGGTGGGCGTAGTTGGTGAGCCGCGGCGATCAGGATCGGCGATTGGACCAGGCGGAGGTTTAGTTCCTTTGCTTTGCCGGCGGCCGGACTGACCGAGCACCGGCCACGCGAGGCATAGACACACAATCAGCGCAGCTGCGAGCAAGCTGTAGGGGCGGCACTCCGTGGCCGCCCCACGTCGCGCGAAAAGGGGCGGCCACAGAGTGCCGCCCCTACAAACTAGAACGCGGCTGCTTCCTTCTGTTGGTGATGTTGAGTGAGCCACTCGTCCCATTCTTTCAAAGCCAATTCGACCTGCAGTTGCCTGCGTTCACGTTTCTTACGCGAGCCGCGCTTTGCAGGTTCAGGGAGCGGAGGCAAAAGCGCGAAAGTAATGTTGACCGGTTGAAAGTTCTTTGTTTCCGCGTGCGACACGTAATGCGCCAAGGCACCGGTGGCGCTGGCGAGCGGAGCTTCGACGAGTTCATGTCCAAACGCCAGTCGCGCCGCGTTCACGCCGGCGAGCCAACCCATCGCGACCGATTCAACGTAACCCTCGACGCCCGTGATCTGTCCGGCAAAGAAGACGTTTGGCCGGTCGCGCATCTGCATTGATGCTCGCAGCACGCGCGGAGAGCAAATATACGTGTTGCGATGTATCTGTCCAAACTGAAGAAACTCGGCATTCTGTAATCCGGGAATGAGTCGCAACACCCGCGCTTGTTCGCCGTAGCGTAGATGATTCTGGAAGCCTACCAGGCTGTATGCGTCGGCCATTAAATTTTCCTGGCGCAACTGCACGGCGGCGTAAGGTTCGCGGCCAGTCAGCGGATCGCGCAGTCCGACAGGTTTCATTGGCCCGAAACGCAACGTGTCAACACCGCGTCGCGCCAGCTCCTCGATTGGCAAACAGGCTTCGAACCAGCGCGTCTCTTCAAAACGTTGCAGCGGGACACTGTTCGCTTCGATGAGCGCTTGGTAAAACTGCGCGTATTGCTCCTGGTCGAACGGACAGTTCAGGTAGTCGTCGCCGCCTTTGTCGTAACGAGCGGCGCGAAAGGCGATCGACGTGTCGATCGAATCGGCAGCGACAATGGGCGCGATCGCGTCGTAGAAGTACATTTGATCGCTGCCGGTCAGCTTCATGATTTCGGTGGTGAGCGCGTCGGAAGACAACGGGCCGGTGGCGATGATCGCAATCTCGTTTTCCGGGATCGTCTTCATTTCTTCGCGCACGATGCGAATGCGAGGTTCCTGTTCAATGCGCTCAGTGATCAACTCGGCAAACTTGTGACGATCGACGGCGAGTGCGGCGCCCGCGGGAACGCGTGTGGCCTTCGCAGCGTCCATCACGAGCGAGCCGGCGCGGCGGAGTTCTTCCTTCAACAGGTATGAAGGCGTGCCGGGCTCGTCAGACTTGAGTGAGTTTGAACAGACGATCTCGGCGAGCTTGTCAGTGCGGTGCGCGGGCGTCTGTTGCACCGGCCGCATTTCGTAAAGCACGACGCGTGCGCCGAGCCGCGCCGCTTGCCACGCGGCCTCGACCCCCGCTAGCCCACCACCAATTACAGAAATCTCTTCGTTCATGGCTTAACGCTCCCGGGTGCGTCGATCTTGTAGTCCTTCACGTCGCTAGAGAAATGTTTGTAGTCGCTCCACTGGATGGTCTTATTGAAATCGCCACCACCAAACAACAACACCTTAACCGAGAGATTAATTTGCGCGAAGCGCGGAAGCCAAACGCCCTGCACCATCCGCGTCTGCTCCATGACCAGCGCCGCGCCCGGTTTGAGCGAAACGAGCAGTCCGCCGGCCATCTTGAAACCTTCGGCGAGTCGTGCTTCGAGTCTCATCACCTGTTTGTCGACCGGATCGATCCATACCACGCCGACGAGCTTTGTTATCAAACTCTCTTCACGTGTTTTAGGTTTGAAACCGGCGCGAGGTCGAAAGTCAAAGACGATACTCTCGCGTCCTTCGAAACGTTCGCGGCGCGGTGAAACAAAATCACACGCGCGCAGAAACATCGAGATCTCCGGATCGCCTTCTTCGTCCTCTTTTTTCTTCTTCTCACGCTCAGCGCGGCGGCGCGCGGCTTCCTGGGCATCCTTGTCTTTCTCACGTTCCGCTTTGAGAAATTCTTCCTGCACGCGCTTGTCTTCCATGGCTGCGCGTTCGGCTGACAGAGGCACGCCGTTCTCGCTAATCAACTTCTGCACTGGTTCGCGATTCGGCAACGGATAGACCTCGTAGACTCTGACCGTCTCTTTTTTGAGTTCGCCTTTGCTGTTGATCTGGCGATCGGTTTCAGTCTGCTTGAACGAGTATTCCGCAACGCGGTTTTCGGTGTCATCCTGATTGCGTGCGACTTCGCGTAGCAGTGCGGCCACGTCGAGTGTTTCGGTTGCGGCTGGCGCATCGAAGAGCTGATCGTCGATGCCCGTGTTCTGTTTGACGCTTTGGAGGAGGAGCGTCAGTTCGCCGGAACCTTCAACGCTCATGCGCAGGCGATGCGGCTCGAGCAAGCCGTTCTCCGGGCGATAGTCTTCGAGCAGCAGGCGGGTCTTTTTCGTGTCGCTGGTGATCTTTGTGATCAGTTTCGACTTGACGCTGAAGTAGTACTGAAGACGGGCGCCGCTGCGCGTCGAGAACTCCATGATGTACGCGGGTTCTGAGGCGAGATCGCCGAGCGAGACAACGCGCGCGAGCACGTTTGCCTTTTTGAAATCGATGAAGCGCGATGAAGCGAGTGTGGCTTGAAGTTTCGCGGTGGCTGCTTCGAGGCTGGTGAGCGTGCGCAGTTGCTTATCGAGACCGATCTCCCAGGCGGAGCGGGCATTGGTAGCGGAGACGATTTGACCGTTGCCGAAGGTCAGTTCGAGGCGCTCAGAGGCGGGCGCCTTTCGCATCGTGCGCGCGGTGCCGATTGGCTGATGGTTGAACTCGATGGTCCAGTCGTAGCTCGCATCGCGCTGCGCGGCCGCTGCTTTCTTTCCACCGATCGCCTTGAGGTAGTTGTCGACGATCTTGTCGGCAGACGGAAGCTTTTTCGGCACCGGCGCGGTGCCGCTTTGAGCCGGCGCGGTCGAGACTGCCGCAACCAGAATGAACAGTATAACGACGATGCAGCGGAGGGGGGACGCAAGCATTGCATTATCTACTTCTGCTTCTCAGCCTTTTTCGACGCAGACTTCTTTGGCTTCTTGTCCGCGAAGATCTGTGCTTTGTCTGTGGCCGCTTGTTGCTGGTTCTTGTGGTACTCGTATTCATTCAGGTGTCCGCCACGAACTTTGTACCGCTCTATGTTTCTGGTTGGATCTTTCGGCATTGCTTGTTCTCCTGCTTGTTCTCGACTCTTGCCTGTTCTCGGTTCGCGCCTGTTCTCGGCTCTCGCTTGACACTGCAAATCGTGCGTTCGTATAGTGCAACAGCACCGCTTCGCGGTCAGCATTTCACGCCTCAAGCCGGCTTAGCTCAGTTGGTAGAGCGTCTGATTCGTAATTAGAAGGTCGCCGGTTCAACTCCGGCAGCCGGCTCCACTTAACGTAACTTTGTATACCACTTCAACGCAATGATGAAGGCGGCCTTAGCCGCCTCGACTGCTTTCTATCGCGCATAGTATCTCGAATCAGATTGCTTCTAATCCTGAGCCAAACAATGTGCTAACCTAAGCCAGTCAGTATTTGGTAAGTATGCAAAGCCTGGTTGTTAAAATAAGCAATCCTGATACAGTTCACGCCATTGCAGAGGCAGCGAAGCGCCAGGGAACCACGCCTGAGGCCGCCGCTTTGGAACTGCTTGAAACGGCGGTTCTCGCTCAGAAACCGTTTGAGCAAATCGTCGAACCGATCGCGCGAAGCTTCGATGAAAGTGGGATGTCAGAAGGGGAACTCGACGACCTTATAAAGCAAACCCAAAAGGCCATCCGCGAGGAGAGACGCCGCAACAAATAGGCGATGCCCGAACTTACTCCCCGCGTCGTCTTTGACTGCAATCTCTTCGTTCAAGGAATCGCCAATCGTAACAGCCCAGCGCGCAAGGCACTGCGGCTGTTTTTCAATGGAGACATATCGCTCTTTGTGAGCGAGCCGATTATTCGCGAAGTTCGGGACGTATTGAATCGTGCGGAGGTTCGTCGGCAACTTCCGGGCATCAATGACCGCATCGTCAATGCCTTTCTAACGAAGCTGGAAGCAAAAGCGATTCTCATCGCTAACGTCCCCGAAGAATTTCATTACGAACGCGACCCGATGACGAGATGTATATCAATCTCGCCATCGCTAGCAATGCCGCATATCTTGTGAGCCGGGATAAGGATCTTCTTGACCTAATGACCACATCGACAGACATAGCCCGACAGTTCCGTTCACGCTATCCATTCCTGCGAATTATGACGGCTGCCGGCTTTATCACAGCTATTGAATCAGCGAGTGCCGCCCGGTGATGATGACGGCAAGGAATTAGCAGGACCTCACATACATCTTCCGAATAGATCGTATTAAATATCCGTCCGTGATTGTGCATCCTGAGCCAGGCCATCCGGTACCGGCTACAAATGACTACCAACAACAACAGTTGGATCTATCGGGGGTTAGTTATTCACTAGGTCCCGGCAATCACGAGGATGGCAAGTGGCACCGTCTTGGCAGAGATAAGCTTACTCACGATTACCGGACTTAGAAAACAAAAACTGCCGACCTTCCGGTGTAAGCCTCCCGCCGTTAGGACCACGAATAACCAGAGATTTCCCGTTTTTGAGCAAGAAACCATAGGGCCGCTTTTTGTTGTTACCTGCAGTTGTAGGTTGCGCGTGGTGGGCATATGCCTAACGTGCACTGACGCACACCCACGTTTCGGTGTAGGAGGGGGGTTGACTCATGCGTCTTGAGACACGGATTCTCGGTGTGGTCATATTACCGTTGCTCGTTGCGGCGAGCGAACGGCATCAGGGTTCTGCTCCGGCGCCGCAGAGGACCGTCGAATGCGCGGTCACAAAACCAAACGGAATTGCCGCTGGCGAAGACCAACCCGATCGGAGCAGCTACGGCAACCGCCAAGTGTCTGTTGGACCGTTTGGATTGTGGCCAAAAGGCACGGTCGTATTCAAACCAGGTGGTGCAGGTTTCATCACTCGAAACGGTTCGCTCGGAATGAAGTTCGGATGGCGGCGCGGTGTTTCAGGTGAGCTCCGGATTGAAGGCCGTCGCCTCGATGCTGTAGCACCACCTTTACGGGCGGAAGTGCCAGACGGCTACGGAGATCGCGGTTTCCAGGCAACCTACTTGATTTTTCCAACCCCAGGATGTTGGGAAGTTACTGGACGCGTCGGCGACTCGAGCGTGACGTTCGTGACGAAGGTTGTAAAGATCGGCGACGGTCCAGCGTGGCGGAGAGATGTTCCGTAGATGCGCTCTAACCAACAACTCGCTGAGTACAACGACAACGGCTATCTCATCCTCGAACGCTTCGTAGACGAAGCCGAATGCGATCGACTGCGGGCGAGGGCGAAAGAGTTGGTCCAGGAGTTTGATCCAGCGGAAGTAGTCTCCATTTTCTCAACGCACGAACATAACCGCCTCACCGACGAATACTTCCTGACCTCCGGCGACAAGATTCGTTTCTTCTTTGAAGAAAACGCGTTTCACCCGGACGGCACGCTCAAGTACGAAAAAGAAGAGTCGATAAACAAGATCGGCCATGCACTTCACGATCTCGATCCCGTTTTCAATCGCTTCTCACGCAACCCACAACTAAGAACACTCGCCGCAGCAATGGGTTTCGAGAACTCGTA
>DASXRE010000185.1:0-2410 GCA_036506775.1 Pyrinomonadaceae bacterium
TGATTGGTGCGCGAGCTCGATTGCAGGAGGCAAAGCCGCAGACGCGCGCCGAAGTTTTTTCGCGTTGGCTCAATGAAGTCGTCAAACCCGGTCGCGTGGTAGGCATCGGACGTAGCGGCCGCCGCTTGGTGATGGTGACTGAAAAGCGCGACGCCACGGTTCGCGGCGTTCGCGAGGACGGAAGCAGCGCGAGTTTTCCGCAGGAACGAATCGGGCGTGTGTATTCGCCGATTTACCGGCTGCGCGAGCATAACGTGGAGCAGGCGTTCGATGAGATACGTCAACGTGGCCGTGAGCTGACGTTGCGTGAGCCGCGGCTGCGCGACGCGTACGAGGAAGAAACGGACGCGTTGAAGATCCTCGACGACAGCATCGAGAATCTTCTGCCGCCGGAGTTGAGTGGTCCAGATCGTTTGCGTTGCACTCAGCTACTTTGGGAACTTTACGAAACCGCCGAAGACTACGAACGCGCAACACGCCGGATCGAAGCACTGCGCGAGGAGGTTTGGCTCCCTTTCGAGCAGCGCGCGAGAGTTCTTTCCGTGTTTGGCTATCTCGACTTCGAAGCAGAAAAGGTGACGGAACGCGGCCGTTGGCTCGCGGACCTGCATATCGATCGGCCACTGCTCGTCGGTGAAGCGCTTGAAAGCGGTCTCTTCAACTCACTCGCTCTCAAGGAGCTCGCCGGAATCATCGCTGCGCTCACCGCCGACGAAGAGCGCGACTACGGCGATCTCGAGCTGGACGACAACATCGTCACTTCGCTTTCGCGTTTCGAAGACATCGGATTCAAAGTCTCAGCCGAAGAATGGAAATACGGCATCGATCCCGCGCCGGAACTCAACTTCTCCGCGGCGGGCGCGGCTGTGCTTTGGGCCAATGGCGTCGCGTGGTCTGAAATTGTGCGGCAGACGCGCGCTGAAGAAGGCGATCTGTTTCGCATGTTTTCGCGCACCGGCGAAGCGCTCATGCAAATCGCCGGTTTGCGTCGCAGTCATCCGCAGGCCGCGCAGATGGCTGCGACGGCGGCTGAAGTAGTTCTGCGTGAACCAATCCGCTAGAATCAGCGACGCTTTCATTACTATTCACTAAACGAGAGGTACTCCCAAATGTCTACTTCCGCTGCCCAGCAACCGTCACCCCAACTCTTTTTTCAAACCATCAACGCACATCAACGAACCGAAGCGCTCAAGGCAGCAATCGAACTCGAAGTCTTCACCGCGATCGGAGAAGGCAACACGACTGCCGCGCAAATCGCCAAACGCTGCGGGACTTCCGAAAAAGGCATGCGCGTTCTCTGCGACTTTCTCACCATCATGGAGATGCTCACCAAGCAAGGCGACCAGTATGCGCTGACACTCGACTCGGCAACATTTCTGGACCAACGATCTCCCGCATATCTCGGCGGCACGGTCGAATTCCTCGCTTCGCCAATGTTGACTGAAGGCGCCAAACACATCGCCGAAGCGGTACGCAAAGGCGGCACCGCGATGGAGAACGACGGCACCATCGGACCAGACAATCCCGTCTGGGTTAAGTTTGCGCGCGCCATGGGCGCGATGATGGCATTGCCCTCACAGTTGATTGCAAAGCTCGTGGATCCGAATCCCGACAAAAAACTGAAGATCCTCGACCTCGCCGCCGGACACGGCCTGTTCGGGATCGCGTTTGCGACCAACAATTCGCAAGCTGAGATCACCGCGGTTGACTGGCAGGCGGTGCTCGAAGTCGCGAAGGAGAACGCGCAAAGGGCAGGAGTTGCTGATCGATATCACACGATCGAAGGCAGTGCTTTTGATGTCGAATTCGGCAGCGGCTACGACCTGGTCCTGCTTACCAACTTCTTGCATCACTTCGATCCGCCGACCTGCGAAACGCTCTTGCGCAAAGTGCACAAGGCGTTGGCCGATGGTGGCCGCGCGGTGACACTCGAGTTTGTTCCCAACGAGGATCGCGTGACGCCGCCCGACTCAGCCGGTTTTAGCATGATGATGCTGATTTCCACGCCATCCGGCGACGCTTACACGTTTGCCGAGTTGGAACGGATGTTTGCGAACGCCGGATTTTCGCGCAGCACGCTCCATCCGCTGCCGCCAACCATTCAACAAGTCGTTGTTTCCGAGAAATAAACTTTAGGGGCGGCACTCTGTCGCCGCCCTTCCTCCTTACGCGACCGGGGCGGCCACGGAGTGCCGCCCCTACAGAAAGGCTGCGATGCGCTGGTCTCTCCTGTTACTACTCTGCCTCGGTTTTCTCTTTGCTCCACAACAACAACGTCCTTCGCCTGCGCCGGAGACGGTCTACCTGCTCAAGCCGGCGCACGTTTTCGATGGCGAGTCCGCGCAGCTTCACGACAACTGGGCCATCCTGGTGCGCGGGCAAAAGATTGAAGCGGCTGGACCAGCAACCA
>DASXRE010000186.1:0-11794 GCA_036506775.1 Pyrinomonadaceae bacterium
AGCTTCTATTACGACTACAACAACCTGCTGACGGCAGTTACTGGCCCTGGTCTAAGTGGCGGTACGCGGACGTTGGTCCGATTGCACTACCACCAACACACGTTGAACTTTGGATTTAACGGGCTGAGTGCTTCAGCTCCAAACTATTACCCGTGGGTTGTCGATGCGATCTATTACCCGGGCACGGCAACCGGGTTTTGGCTCAACGACTCCGATTCATATTCGAGTTACGGCATGCTCGCCAAAGTCGTGGAACAGCGAGCCATGGGCTTTTCTTCTTCCGGACTCACCGACATGGGCAGTGTTTGGCAAGGATCGACTACACGCCGCGAGACATATAACTATGATCTAACGCCTAACTACAGCCTGACCGACGCGCCGACCTATACCACGATGGAAGAAACCTGGTCGCGTGATGGGACTAACTTTGACTCAGCTACTACCGGCTTCGAGCTTTTCGAAAATTCCACGCCGCGCATGACCATTATCACACTCCCCAACGGGACCAAGAACAAGCAACTTTCTTTCAACGCGCCGGGGCAATACAACGACGGCCTGACTTATCACGACGAAACGTATGTTAGTGGAGGACCAATCCTTCAGAGCAGTGACGTCTACTCGGATCCCGGTGCTTACGGTGCCGCACGCCCGTATCGCATCGATAAAACTGACGAGCGCGGGCAAACGACGAAGACCGAGTTTAGTTACGGCTCAGTTTATAATCAGGTCACCGAAGTGCGCGACTATGACTACGGCGGCAGCGCGCTCTTGCGCGCCAGGCGCATGACTTACCAGAACAGTGCCAACTACACCGGTACTTGCTACAGCTATGGCTGCTATGGCCGCCACATTTTCAATCTACCGTTGACGATTGAAGTCATCGCCAGCGATTACTCGACACGCGTGTCCCGAACCGAGATTCAATACGATGGACAGCCCCTCACCGCTGCGCCCGGAGTCGTGATGCACGACCAGGCTGCGAATCCGCACGCAGAGGAAGAGGGTTTCTGTTATTGGGACAACGACTGGAACGATCCTGATTGCACCGGTAATTGCTACGACTACGCGTGCGATGGTTACTGTAACCAGATTTATGTCTGTCCATATGATTATTCGACTGAGTTTCGCGGCAACGTAACTCAAGTCACCAACTATGCCGAGGCCACGTATCTTACCGGCGCCGTAACAGAAACGCGGCAGTATGACGTCACCGGCAATCTCGTAAAGACATCGAGTTCATGCTGCGACCAGACCACTTTCAATTACACGATCGACACGCAGTACAGTTACCCTCAATCGCAAACGCGCGGCGCTGTAAGTGACCCTTATCAGCAAGTGACGAATAGCGCGACCTGCGACTTCAACACCGGCCTCGAGCTCTCCAGCACAGATCCCAACGGTCGCACGGCGACCAGCACCTACGACGCAAATTCATTGCGTGTTACGAGCGCGACTACATCACTCGGCGCGCACGTCGACTATGTCTATGACGATGCGGCGATGAGTATTACCTCGACGTCCTATCTGGCCTCCGGTGAGGGTGGCGGAATCGCGGATAAAAACGTGAAGCTCTTGAATGGCCGCGGACAAGTACGGCAGGAGCAGGCGTTGGGTGCAAACAGCGTGTGGGATTTTGTCGATACGACTTACACGAGCTTGGGCCAGCCCGCACAGCAAACGCGTCCTTATCGCAGCGGCGACACGCTGCAATGGAGCACTAGCACGTACGATGCGCTGGGCCGTCCCAGCACAGTCACCGCGCCTGACGGAAGTGTTACGCAGGCGTTCTACAACGAAGCAACCAGACCGAGTGCGGCGTCCAGCAGTCCGGGAGAAACAACTCGCGTCCAGGATCCGTGGGGTCGCGAGCGATGGGTGCGCAAAGATTCAAGCGGGCGATTAGTGGAAGTCGTCGAACCGGATCCGAACGGCAGCGGGTCTGTCGCGACTAACGGAATGCAAACCACGTACAGCTACAACACTCTCGGGAAGCTGACACAGACGAACCAGGGCGGACAGATACGTTCCTTCAAGTACGATGCGCTCGGCCGCTTGGTGGCCCAGAAACTGGCGGAGAAAAACGCGACCCTAAATGATGCCGGAACTTACGTCGGCAGCGGGACGTGGAGCGACGTATTCACGTATGACAACCGGTCGAATTTGACGTCAGCTACAGACGCGCGCGGCGTTAAGACCGTCTATACTTACAACAGCGATCCGTTGAATCGTTTGCAGTCAGTCTCCTGGGACACGAGTGGTTTCGGTGACACGGGCTATCCAATCCTGCCCGCCGGCACAGTGACCTATCAATATCGGCAAAAGGACACCGGATCGCAACTGAGAGACATCACCCAGATTGAAGTCGTCACGACTGCGAGTGTGAACTCTGATGGATACAGCACCAGCGGCAACACTGAAACCTACACGTACGATGCGGACGGCCGCGTGCTCCGGAAGCGGTTGAAATTCAACAATCGAGTCGACTACCCATTCGACACAGACTATTCCTATGACAGTTTGGACCGCGTGCAGAACTTGACGTATCCCGCACAGTACCAGAGTGGAAATGCACGTAAGATCCTGAGCCACAATTACGATGTAGCGAGCCGCATCAGCAGTGAGGTCTTCGACGGGCAAACATTCGCGTCGAACATCGTTTACAACGCCAGTAGCCAAACCACTTCGATCAGCATTGGTACCGGCACCAATCAAGTGAACGAAAGCTACAGCTACAACGCGCAAACCGGTCTGCTCGATAACCAAACCCTTACACGCAATGGCTCAACACTGCTGAATCTTTCCTACGATTATGCCGGCGGCGCAAACGGAAAGCGTACGGGACAACTCACGAAGACTTATAACAATCTGGACCACAACAAAGATCGCGGCTATGAGTACGACGCACTCGGCAGACTGCGCCGCGCTACGGGCGGTCAAAACGTCAACTGGGCGCAGCGTTACTTCTACGATCGCTGGGGCAATCGCAACAACGTCTTCTCGCACACCGCCGAGCAATACGTTCGCAACTTCTACCAAAGCGCTCTCAATCGACAACCAAACTCAACCGAGCTCAGTTCATGGCTTAGCACACTGCAAACAGCGTACACGCAGGGCCCATCGCAGTTTTGGAGTTCCATGCAGAGTCTTGGCGCAGCGTTGTTCACTTCTCAGGAATACGCCGCTCGGGGACGCACCGACCATTGGTACGTTTACGATCTGTACCACGCGTATCTCTGGCGCGATCCCGATTCCGGTGGTTGGTCATTCTGGGAAAGTAATTGCGGAACTAACGGCCGTAATGCGACGCGCGCCGGATTCGACTGGAGCCTGGAGTTTGAGCTGCACGTGAGTGGGACCAGTCCGTACTCTCCCCCGGGAGGTGCGACAGTTCCAACTGATGGTTGGGGATCGTTGTGGTACGACTCAGCCACTAACCGCTCGGCGGTTCCGGGCTGGTATTACGATGCCGCCGGCAACCAGACACGCGTGCAAAAGGCTGCGGGGTGGCAGCGGTTCCAATACGACGCCGCAAACCGCATGGTAAGGGTAAAGGACGATGACAACACTACAGTCCGCGCCAATTACACCTACAGCGATTCAAATGAACGGCTAATCGGCGAGGAAGATGGAGCGCGGACCTACTATCAAACTGAGGGTGGCGTCACTATGGCGGAGTTTACCGAGTCAGGTGGCGCAACGGTGCCCTCGTGGTCCAAGACTTACGTGTATCTGGGCAACCGTCTGCTCGCGACTCTAACGCCTGGCGGTACGCAATACCATCATCCGGATCGATTAGGGACGAGAGTGATCACGACTCCTGCGACGGGTGCTTCTGTCGAGCAAGTCAACTTGCCTTTTGGGAGCGCGCTGGACTCTGAGTCTACAGGAGGGAGTACACGTAGATTCACCAGCTACGACCGCAGCGATCTTACGAAGTTAGACTACGCGATGAATCGCAGTTACGACTCTCTACAGGGAAGATTTACTCAGGTCGATCCCGCGGGCATGCGGGCCAGCAGCCTGGAAAATCCGCAGACACTAAACCTGTACAGTTACGTTTCGAACGATCCCATTAACCGGACCGATCCGGATGGTCTCGGATTGATCAGTTTCTTCAAGAAGCTCTTCCGTGGAATCGCCAAGATACTCACGAACAAGTGGGTGCTGCTGATTGTTGGCATTACGCTGGGCGCCCTCGCCGGACTTGGTTTCTACTGGGCGTTCGCCCTGGCGCCTGTCGGAGCTACTGTCAATACCACATTCCTTTATGCGGCAATCACGCTCGCTGCGATGTCTGCGGCGCTCATTGTGGGCGCGTTCCATCAGGGCTTTCTCCAGGTCGTGAGGACCATTGGTGGAATTGTGTCTTCCGTTCAGGGTATAGCCGATCTGATACGAGGCACCATTAACGGTACTGTGCTTGGCACGCCGCCTTGGGACCCGGACAGTGGGAGCGGGGTCGGATCTGTTTCCAGTTTCATGCGCGGACGCGGGCGACGTCAACGTCGATCGCCACGGGATCACGTTAAAGATCTCCTAACCGCCATCAATACACTCAGGCAAAACCTGGGAGCGCGTTGGAATGATTTCATCGAGACAATCAACAACAATAAGAACTCCAGCATCAGCACTGAGATTGTGCTCTGTCACGCATCGCAGGAAAGTAGCTTTCTTCTGTTTAATGACACCGGAACCGGATTCGAATCGACGCTTGTCGGAAAAAAAGGAGAGATAGGCCTGTTGCAGATGAAGCCGA
Source organism: Pyrinomonadaceae bacterium (assembly GCA_036506775.1). Taxonomy (GTDB): domain Bacteria; phylum Acidobacteriota; class Blastocatellia; order Pyrinomonadales; family Pyrinomonadaceae; genus PSRF01. The sequence continues at coordinate 4,757 of DASXRE010000186.1, forward strand.
GTACCGCCAGCGGTATCGGAGTCGACCCGTCGCAATTAACTGACGTAGCTACGAACGTCACAGCAGCGACCGGATATCTCACTGGTCTTCTTAACCGGAACGGTGGCGATCTCCGAACAGCGTTGGGACAATACAAGGGAGGTGGTGGACGGCTAACAGTAAGATCGCAGCGATACGCCGATCAGATCATTGAATGCTCAAAACAGGTAAAATATTAGCCACACAGAATAAGTGAGAGTAAATCAAAGGCAGAGAGGTTATTTCCATGGTTGACCAACAACAGCCGAACCGGCGACTTATCGGACAGTACGCCTTGATTGGCGCTTTGGTAATGGCGGCTGCGTTGGCCGGTGTAATTGCTGGTCGCGCATTAGGAGCTAGTGGCAGCAATACTCAGTTTCCGAGCGGAAATGAGATCACGCTTCCGTCTGGTGGCCTGCTCTTCAAATCGCGAGAAGGAAAGTTAGTCGCTAAGTTGGACGTCGACGAAGGTGGCGGATTCTTGATCATCTACAACGCTTCACAGAAGCCCATTCTTACAATGGGAGGATCCGCTTACGGCGGGGGCCATATCGGACTGACTTCCGGAAAGGGTCTTGGTGCTTCACTCCAGCTCAGCGGCACCGAGGACGGCGGACGCGTCAGTCTTGTCGGTAAATACGGTAAACAGGTCGTGCTTCTTGGCTCAGGCGACGATGGTGGTGAAATCGAAGTCAGTGATGGTGGCGGAAAAATTGTGTGGTCCACACCTGCTTCAGCAAGGCCGTAATTCACCCAACGGATCGGTTAGTCTGAGTCCTCACCGCTCAGACACTCTTGCCCACCTTTGCCAACAAAAGGCAAACAGAAGGCGAACATTTCAAGCCAAACACAGTATTGACAGTGCATGAAGCGCAGCGTAGTATCCGGCCTTGGGTGGTCAAAAGTGGTCGGAAGTGGGTCCAACCTCGTAGCAACACCGATCATTGGCAACACTTTTCCTAAGGCCACCCACCAAGCTCTCTCGTCAGGTCACATGAACTATGCTGCGGGGAAATTACACGGCGCGTATCGATGTCAAAGGTCGTCTTAAGGTACCGACCGAGTTCCGCAGGCTGATCGATGAGAAGCATGGCAAAGAGTTTTATATCACGAGTCTGACCGGCGATTGCGTGCGGATTTATCCGCTGCCGGAGTGGGAGTCCATCGAACAGCGACTCTCGCTACTGCCGTCGATGGACCCAGCGCGGCGCAAGTTCCTTGATAGAACGAACTACTACGGACAGCAGGCGATTATAGATGGCCAGGGTCGCTTGCTCATTCACCCATTGCTGCGCAAGAGCGCCGAAGTTGTCGGCGACGTCGCGGTGCTTGGGTATCTGACGTATCTGGAAGTTTGGGAGCTCGACAAGTTCCGGGCCCGAATGCTCGCCGATCCTTACACGGAAGAGGACGAAGCGGCGATTGCCCGGCTTGGCATTTAGTGCTTTGCACTTGGTACTTTGTGCTTTGTGAAGAGCAAGGCAAAGAACAAAGGACAGAGAACAAGGCACAAAGCTCGTCAGATCTTTGAACGAGATCACGGGGCGGTGGTGATTGCTGCGCCTTTGGGGGGCATGGGCGCGCCCCATCGCCCCGTGCTGCTGCAAGAGACTCTGGAATTCCTTGTTCCTGAACGAGGAGGTCTCTTCGTTGACTGCACGGTTGGCCTTGGCGGACACAGCGAAGCGATTCTGAAATCCTCTGAGCGTACTCGCGTCCTGGGGATGGACCTTGACCCGTCGGCACTCGCTTTCGCGCGTCAACGACTCGCGCCGTTTGGTGAAAGGTTTCATGCCTTTCAGGCTAACTTTCGCGAACTGGCTGACGTGCTAGACCGCGCCGGCGAACGCGATCCTGACGGTATTCTCGTCGACCTCGGGGTCTCTTCACTGCAATTTGATTCCCCCGAACGCGGGTTCAGTTTTCGTTTCGACGCTCCGTTGGATATGCGCATGGACCCGACAAGCGGAGCTACCGCAGCCGATCTTCTTCAGCAACTTCCCGAATCGGAAATTGCCAGAATCATTTTTGAATTCGGCGAAGAGCGACACTCCCGACGCGTTGCTCGTCGCATCGTCGAAAGGCGCGAACAAGGTAAACCGGTAACCACCACCAAAGAGCTGGCCGATCTCGTCATGGCGGCTGTTGGTGGCGGTAAACGGGAGCAGATTCATCCGGCGACTCGCACGTTCCAGGCGCTGCGGATCGCCGTTAACAACGAGCTCGAAGGGTTAGGTGATTTTGTTGAACTAGCAGTTGATCTTTTAGCACCCGACGGTCGCTTTGTGGGGATCAGTTTCCACTCGCTCGAGGATCGGATTCTCAAACAGGAGTTGCGGCGGTTGTCGGGCCACTGTCAGTGTCCGCCACGTTTGCCGGTCTGTTCGTGCGGGGCGAGAAAGGTGATTGAAGTACTGACTCGCCGTCCAGTGGCGCCGAGCGCTCTTGAAGTTGAAGAGAATCCGCGAGCCCGCAGCGCCAAACTTCGAGCATGCCGCAAACTAGTCTCGCAGTAATTCGCCCGGAACTATTTTCGCAGTAAGTTAGAGAAACAGGTATGAAACGATTCCCCGAGCACCAGCTTAACGCGAAGGTTCGCCGCACTCGCGACGTGACAGCGCTCTCCCGATTGGCGCTGCTGTTGTTCTGCGGCCTGGTACTAACCTGCGGTTTTGTTTTTGCCGCCAAGCAACACTTCGCTGCCGTCCAGTACGGTTATCAGAACGAACACCTCCGCAGCGAGCGCAAAAGGTTGCTGGAAGAAAACCAGCGACTCGCGCTCGACAAGGAACGTGTGACGGCGCCTGACAAGCTGGAGCCCGCCGCTCGGCGCTTGGGACTAAAGCCGGCAAGGCCCGGCCAGATCACGACACTTGGCCACAAATGACAAGCATGGCGGTTACTACCAATGATGTTGGCACGCCTCGTTGCCCAGTCGAAATCCAGACCTGATGTTTCGCTCAGCCGCGCGCTCTTCGTCGCGGCTTTTATTGGCTTCTGGATGCTGGTCGTTTGCGCCCGGCTGGTCTACCTCCAATTTTCCCAGTACGACAACCTCGCTAATCGTGCGCGGCAACAACAGCAGAACTCGATCGACACGGCGCCACAACGTGGCGAACTGCTCGATCGGCAAGGAAGTCAGCTAGCCCGCAGCGTACAGACAGTCTCACTGTTTCTCGATCCCGACGGTCTCGACGTGGGACAGCTCGACTGCACGGCCCAGCAACTCTCGCAATCGCTCGGGATGAAGTACAAGGATCTGCTCGCTCAGTTTCATGAAGCGCAGGAGGCGAAGCGCCGGTTCGTCTGGATTGCACGCCGCCTCGACGCCGATCAGGCAAACAAGATTGTCGAGTTGAACTTGCCCGGATTGCAGTCGGTGCTCGAACCAAAGCGCTATTACCCGAATGGATCACTCGCCGCGCACGTGCTCGGCTACGTCGGTCTCGATGGCGACGGACTTGGCGGCCTCGAAGGTTCCTATAACGCGAAGATCTCGGGTGAGCCTGGCCGGCTGTTTGTCGAGAACGACGCGACCGGCAAACCGTACGAGAGTTACGAGATTGCTTCGAAGCCCGGACAAACAGTCGTACTCACAATCGACCAGTCAATTCAGTATCAAGCCGAGCAGGCATTGAGCGCCGCGGTGAAGAATTCACGCGCGAAGTCGGGATCAGTGATCGTGCTCGATCCGCGCACTGGAGAGATTCTCGCACTCGCCAACGCGCCCACGTTCGATCCGAATCAAGTCGCAGCTTCGTCAGCCGAAGCGCGATCGAACTGGGCGTTGCAGAACATCTACGAACCCGGTTCGACGTTCAAAGTCGTCGCTTTCTCAGCCGCGCTCGAAAAGAAACTCGCGCGAGTCGACGAGCACATCGATTGCCAGATGGGCGCGATCACTGTTGCCGGGCGCGTGATCCACGATCATCATCCATTTGGTTCACTGACGTTGGCTGAAGCACTGGCGAAATCGAGCAACGTCGCTGCGATCAAACTCGGCCTGCGCGTTGGCGACGAAACGATGTACGACTACATCACGCGCTTCGGGTTTGGATCAAAAACCGGAATCGAACTACCTGGCGAAACTGGTGGACTCGTCAGAAGCGTCAAACGTTGGCAGCCTTCGTCGATCGGTTCGATCGCGATCGGACAGGAAGTTGGCGTAACGCCCGTGCAGATGGTCGCGGCGTTTGGCGCGCTGGCAAACGACGGGCTGAGAATCGCGCCGCACATCATTCGCGAAGTGCGCAACGAAGCAGGCGCAGTTGTCTATCAGCCGCAGCCGGAACAGCGCAGAGTCATCAGTGCGGAGACTGCGATCACGTTGCGCGGAATGCTTGAAGGCGTAACGTTGCGCGGCACCGCGAAGAAGGCGCAACTGGACGGTTACTCCGCGGCGGGCAAGACCGGAACAGCGCAGAAGATCGATCCGAAAACGCGTGCGTATTCAAAAACGAAGTTCGTCGGTTCGTTTGTCGGATTCGCCCCAGTCTCAAATCCGCAAGTCGTGATCATCGTCGTGATTGACGAACCTTCCGGTGCTTACCACGGCGGTGACGTTGCGGCGCCGATTTTTCGCGAAGTGGCGGAACAGATCCTGCCGATCCTCGGCGTGATGCCTGACATTGAAACGAAGTCCGCGCCCGACCTGATCGCTGAGGTTGATCAGGATCCGGAACGGGCGGAAAAGCTGCGCGAAGAACAGACGCGCGCCGAAGAAGAGCGGAAAGCCACGTTGCCCACCGTGGACAGCAACGGAGGCCGCAGCGGCGAAGTTGTTTACGCTGTAGCGACGCGCAAGGCGATCGTGATGCCCGACTTGCGCGGGCGCAGCGTGCGCGACGTTGCCCGGACCTGTTCGCAACTCGGATTGCAGGTCGAAACACGTGGTGAGGGAAGGGTTTTTAAACAGAGCCCTGCTGCCGGCAGCGAGGTCAGCACGGGACAGACTATCTACGTTGATTTCGGACGAACGCAATAACTTGCAAGTGCGGCGACTTGGCGCCGCTTTGAGCAGCGACAAATTAGCGATGAAACCCGACATGAGATTCTCGTTTGCGCAGACGTTATCTGACCAAAGCGGTGACAAGTCCCCGCACTCCAAGGTCGCAGATGAAGAGATGGTTGAAAATGACGTAAACTACGGCATCGCTGATTGCAGACGACGACTACGCAGTCAGCGTTCATCCCTCCGGGCGCAATATCATCCCCCAAAAATCGAGTTGGGTGAGCCGTCGCCGGCAGCGGCAGCGGAACAGCTAGAGGAGCGAGGAGAGGCCGTAATCACGTGAACGTTCGAGAGGCAGCAGCTTTGATGGGCGCTGATACAACGAGTTTTGGCGCCACGTTGTTTGACAATCTGATTACCGGCTTTTCGATTGACTCCCGTTCTGTCGGCGCGGGTGAACTCTTCTTTGCACTTTCGCAGCAAGACTACACCCGCGCCGGTTTTAATGGTGAGTTTGTCGATGCGCATCGTTTCATTGGCGAGGCGTTTGCGAACGGTGCGATCGCCGCCGTGGCGCGAAAGGATCGAGTCAATGGCGATCCGGACCTCGAGGCGATACGCGATCGGCTCGTGCTGGTTGAGGATGCGATCGCCGCGTTGCAGCAACTCGCTCATCGTGTGTACGAAGCGTGGAACAAAGCCGTCGTCGGAATCACAGGCAGCGCCGGCAAGACGACGGCGAAGGAACTCACTGCGCATGTGCTGAAGTCTGCTGGTCATCGCGTGTTGAAGAGCGAGCGCAACTACAACAACGGTCTCGGTCTGCCGTTGTCAGTTTTGCGAATGGTCAGCGAAGGCAATTCGCCCGATCAGTTTGATCTCGCGGTGCTGGAAATGGGGATGTCGTCACCGACGCACGAGATTCAACGTTTGTGTCGCATCACGCCGCCTGATGTCGGCGTGGAACTGATGGTCGCGCCGGTTCATCTCGAGTATCTCGGCACGATCGAGAACGTAGCGGCGGCGAAGGCGGAGTTGATTGAAGGTTTGAAACCGAGCGGCACAGCGATCCTGAACGCAGATGACGCGTTAGTAATGAAGATGCGCGAGAAGCACGCCGGCAAAACGTTGACCTTCGGCATTGCAAACGTGGCGGACGTCTCGGCAGCGGACATCGACACACGGTCGTTGGGAAGGATCAGTTTTCGTCTGTTGACGCCGGGAGGTGAAGCACGCGCGCAGTTGTCGATGAGTGGTCAGCACAACTTGAGCAACGCGCTGGCGGCAGCGACTGTCGGCGTTGCGTTTGGTTTGTCGGCTGAAGAGATCGCGAGCGCGTTGAGCACGGCGCGACCGCCGAAGATGCGTGGCGAGATCATCGACTTCGTCGCCGGCTTCACGGTGATCAACGATTCTTACAACTCGAACCCGCGTTCGTTGCTGAACATGGTGCGTACGATGGCCGAAGCGCGTGAGGGTCGAAAACGTTTGCTTGTGATCGCCGGGGAGATGCTTGAGCTCGGTCCGGAAGAAGCGTCATTGCACCGCGCCTCCGGACGCGAGATAGCAGCGACCGGCGTGAATGTACTTTGGGGAGTGCGCGGCCTGGCGAAGGAGATCGTGGCGGGAGCGAAAGAAGCGGGCGTTTCGCAGACGAGGTTTTTCAATTCGTCGGCAGAAGCGGCCGCGGAAATTGTGAAGGAGGTTAAGGAAGGCGATCTGGTGTTGGTTAAGGGATCGCGAGGAGTTGCTACGGAAAAGGTGGTTAACGCTTTGAAGGAACGTTTTCCGTTGGCGGGAGAGGACATCAGACCTTGAGCCACAAGGAAGCACAAAAGCGGCAATCGGAAATCGCCAGTCGGCAATGACATGATCTACTACCTTCTTTACGAGCTGCTCTATACCCACTTCAAGGATAAGGATTGGTATCTCGTAAAGATCCTCAACGTTTTTCAGTACGTCACGTTTCGCACGGCCTACGGAACGATCACGGCGCTGCTAATCTCGCTCATCTTTGGCGGCAAGTTGATTGAGGCGTTGCGAAGATGGAACGTAGGCCAGCAAAT
>DASXRE010000187.1:0-12602 GCA_036506775.1 Pyrinomonadaceae bacterium
GTCCTCCTGGGGGCGGCCACGGAGTGCCGCCCCTACAAGTATCGTGAAAGAGAAGAAGTACAAATGGCGCCGCGAGGACTATCAGGAGAAGACTCGCGGCCTTTTAATGGTCCACACTGGTAACGGCAAGGGCAAGACCACCTGCGCACTGGGTCTGATGATGCGCGCCGCCGGACGCGGCCTGCGCTGTTGCATGATTCAGTTCATGAAATCGCGCAACGACCGTTACGGCGAACACGAGTCGGCCGAGAAGCTCGGTATCGAAGTCTACACGATGGGCGATGGCTTCACCTGGGACACAAAGAATCCGGAACAGGACTTCAAGACTGCTCGCGATACCTGGGCGCTCTGCGTCGAGAAACTACGCTCGGGTGACTACGATCTGCTGGTCTTTGACGAGTTGGTTTACGTGCTGAGCTACAAGATGTTGCCGCTCGACGAAGTGCTCACAGAGCTTCGCGCAGTGCGCGCGTCGCAGCCGGCGCTGCACATCGTCGTGACCGGTCGAGATGCCCCGCCGGAGTTAATCGAAGCAGCGGATTTGGTTACGGAAATGCGCGAAATCAAGCATCCCTTCACTGCTGGAATTCGCGCGCAACAGGGCATTGAGTTTTGAGTCACAAAGAAGCAAAAGAAGCACAAGGAAAGCTGGCGCAGTCGTTTGTGCCTTTTGTGCTTCTTTGCGGCTTCTGCTAACCTTCCCGCCATTCTTATGGCTTGGTTCAATAAGAAAAATAAACGCATAGAAGCCGTTCCGCCCGAGGAGCGCGTCGTGAAGACGGAGAACGTCTTCGTCAAATGCGACGGCTGCGAAGCGCACCTTTTCAAAGGCGAACTCGAAAACAATTCTCAGGTTTGTAAACACTGCGGCTATCACTTTCGCATCGGCGCTCGCGAACGGTTGTCGCTCCTGTTTGACGACGGCAAGTATGAAGAACTCGACGCGGAAGTGATCTCGATTGATCCGCTCGAGTTTACCGACAGCAAGCCTTACCCGGACCGGATTCGCCAGGCCAGGAAATCTACGGGCTTGCCAGAAGCGATTCTCAACGCGCGCGGCACAGTAGGCGATCATTCGGTATGTGCCGGCGCGATGGACATGACATTCATCGGTGGTTCGATGGGCTCCGCGGTCGGCGAGAAAGTCACCCGTCTGATCGAACGCGCCATGCGCGAGCACAGCGCGGTTGTGATCTTTTCCGCTTCGGGTGGCGCGCGAATGCAGGAAGGCACGCTGTCGCTGATGCAGATGGCCAAGATCTCAGCGGCGCTCGCGGCGCTCGACGAAGCGCGTTTGCCGTTCATCTCGGTGCTTACTGATCCGACCACCGGCGGCGTCACCGCGAGTTTTGCGATGCTGGGCGACGTGATCATCGCCGAACCAAAAGCGCTGATCGGTTTCGCTGGTCCACGCGTGATCGAACAGACCATCCGCCAAAAACTGCCTAAGGACTTCCAGCGATCCGAGTTTCTGCTCGACCACGGCATGGTCGACGCGATTGTCGATCGGCGCGAGCTGCGAAATCAGATCATCACGTTGTTGAACTTCATGATGAACCCCGAGATTCATGGCGAGTCGGACATTGAGCGGACCCGGCGCCGCGCCGCCTCAAGAGGTTAAGCCACGGATTTATGGATGCGGTTTGACGAAGCGGTTCAGTATCTCCTCAGTCTCGGTCACGAGACGTTAGCGATCAAGCTGGGCCTCAGAAACACCGAACTGCTACTAGCGGCTCTCGATAATCCTGAACGCTCATTTACAGTCGTCCAGATCGCCGGCACAAACGGCAAAGGTTCGACGGCCGCAATGCTCGATTCGATCTGTCGCGCTGCCGGCATCCGAACCGGCCTTTACACGTCGCCTCACCTCGTCTCGATTACTGAACGCATCCGTGTCGCGGGCGCTGAAATAACGCCGGATGATTTCGCGCGGCACGCGAGCGCCGTCCGCTCGGTCGCGGAAGATCTCGTCGGGCTTAAACAGATCGAGGCGCTGCCGACCTTTTTCGAGCAACTGACGGCCATTGCCCTGCTGGCATTTCGTGAAGCCAAAATTGAACTGGCAATTCTCGAAACCGGTCTCGGCGGCCGTCTCGACTCCACCACCGCCGCTAACGCGGCTATCGCCGGCATCACGCCCATTGCCATGGACCATGAAGACTACCTGGGCCACACGCTCGCGTCGATCGCGAGTGAGAAAGCGGCCATCATCCGTCCGGGCGTGACCGCCGTCATCGCGGAGCAACCACCCGAAGCTCTTGCAGTCTTACTGAAGCGTTGTGCGGACGTTGGCGTCCAACCCTCGCTCGAAGGAAGCACGGATTTTCATGAACCGATTCATCTCAGTTTGCGCGGTCGCCACCAGATCACAAACGCATCCGTCGCCATCCGCCTGGCCGAGGCGTTGGGCATTTCACCCGCAGCGATAATCCGTGGACTGGAAACGACCCAGCACCCCGGCCGTCTCGAACTAGTCCCCTCTGAGCCGCCCTTCCTTCTCGACGGCGCGCACAATCCCGCCGGAGCCCGGGCATTGCGCGATTACCTTGAGGAGTTTGACCGTCGTCCACTGACATTGATCTTCGCCTCGATGCGTGACAAAAAGCTCGATCGCATCGCGGAGATTCTTTTTCCGCTGGCAGATCGGCTGATCCTGACTGAGATTGACAATCCGCGAGCCGCTGCGGTCGAAACACTGATCCCGCTCGCGCAAGAGTTTTGCCGCGGAGATGTGATGGCGACGGAATCGAGCGCTGAAGCGGTGCGCACCGCTACCAAAGAAACATCACTTGATGGTTTGATCTGTGTCACCGGATCGCTTTATCTAATCGGCGAGACTCGTCCAACGATCTTGAACCTGGTGAAAGAATCAGCATGACTACGCCACACAAAGAACTGCCAAAGACAATTAGCAGCCAGAAGATCTTCGAGGGCCGCGTGTTCGATGTCACGGTGGACACGGTGCGCGAAGGCGAACTCACGTACCAACGTGAAGTGGTCCATCACGGCGGCAGCGCGGTGATCGTGCCGGTCTTTGACGACAGCACGGTGGTGCTCGTGCGGCAGTATCGCCATCCCGCGGTGCGTTATCTGCTGGAAGTTCCGGCGGGAACTCTCGACGATGGCGAGCGTCCCGAGCTCGGCGCTGAGCGTGAACTCCAGGAGGAGCTGGGACTCATCGCCGGTCGCATGGAAAAGCTTTCGGAGTTTTTTGTCTCGCCAGGTTTTTGCGAAGAGAAGATGTGGGTCTATTTGGCGACTGAACTCGTGCAGGGACAGCAACGCCTCGAAGAGGACGAGATCCTCGACGTGGTGCGGCTGCCGCTGACCGAAGCACTGGAAATGATCACGAGTGGTGAAATTCAGGATGCCAAAACTATAATAGGCCTCATGCTCGCCGCGCCAAGGATCGGTGCGCCGTTATTTGAAGTCGACTACCCGGCAGTTTAAACTCGCGCGGTGATCACAAACGAACCTTCCACCGAACAGACGCCGCTGCCGACCGAGGCCGCGGGCCTTCCGGAACAACGTTTCAACGAACCGCCTCAGCCAGTCTCAACTCCCGAAGCTGCGCGAACGCTGCCGTGGATCGAGCTGTTGATGGCGATATTGACCTGGTTCGCCAGCGTGGCACTGCTGATCTTCGTGCCGGTCATCGTGGCTCTGCCGTACTTCATCTACGTGTGGCGTACGAGAGGCTTGCCCAACGCTGAAGCGCTGGCTAACGACAAGACTTTCCTCTTCATCTCGATCGTCGGCATCGTGCCGACGCATCTGCTGACGCTAGCCGTCATCTGGCTGGTCGTTACGCAAGGACGAAAACGTCCGTTCTGGAAAACGATCGGTTTCGAGTGGCCTGAGTCTGTTGGTCCATTCGCCGGCACTGCTGCGTGTCTCTTGATCTCGATCGCGTTATTAATGGTCGGCGCTTTTGTGACGTGGATCTGGGGCGGCGGCAAGACGCAATTGGACTTGCTTGTCGAAAGCTCGATTCCGGCGCGTTTAGCGACGGCATTCGTGGCCGTGTTTACCGCGCCACTGGTGGAGGAACTGATTTATCGAGGTGTGCTCTACTCAGCAATCGAGCGAACGCTTGGCACGGCTGTCGCGGTCATCGCGGTCTCAGCGTTATTCGCCGGAGTTCACGTCTTTCAGTACGTCAACAACCTTGCGGTAATCACAGTGATCACGCTGCTGAGCATTACCTTAACGCTAGTGCGCGCCTACAGCGGCAAAGTCCTTCCCTCTTTTGTTATTCACCTCATTTTCAACGGTGTCCAATCGGTAATTATCGCTCTCTCACCTTTCTTTGGCTGGGGATCCTGACTGTTTATGGCCGGAGCCTATGACGTAGTCGTGGTGGGCGCCGGTATTGGCGGCCTGACTGTCGCTGCGCTGCTGTCGGCGCGCGGGCTTAATGTTTGTGTGCTTGAGCGGCAGTCCCAGGTTGGTGGCTGTATCGGCCGGGTTGAATTTTCGGGACTCGATTTCGAACCTGGAATGGGTCTCTACACGTCCTTTGGCGAAGGTGAGATTTATCAGCGGGTCTTCGCGGAGTTGCCGGTTGATGTTCCCGAAACGTCGCTGGTGACGCGCCCGTACGTGGTCCGGCTCGCGGATGGAACGAATATCAGGTTGTTGGCTGGGGCTGGTTTTTTTGATGAAGTGAGTGCTGCTTTTCCGGAGTGTGCGGATCAGGCGGTCGAGTTTTATCGCCGTCCGGCGCTTGAGAGTTTGAGTCGGACATCTTCCCGGTTTCGGTCGTTCGTCGAGACGCAGTTTCAAGGTTTTCTCCACGCGTCGATGGATCAGTTTTCTTCCGTGGTTGCTGCGGCTGCGCTTGCAAGACCACGTGGACCGCTCTACGTCGTTCAAGGAGGCATTGCCACTTTGGCGGAGCGTTTGGTTGAGTCGATCAAACGGAGCGGCGGAACAGTGCGTCTGAACACGCCAGTGTTACGGCTCGCGTACGATTCGAGCGGCGACGCGATTGGCGTCGATCTCTTGAGTGGTGAGACAGTCATGGCGACCAAGGCAATCGTCAGCAATCTGACGATCTGGGACACGTACGGAAAGCTCATTGGACTGAATCGCACGCCGTCCGAGATTAGAAAACAGCTCAATTCACTTCACGGCAGCGGGGCCTATGTCGTCTACGCCACGATTGAGGAACCAGCAATCGCGCGTTTGCCGAGCGAACGGCTTTTGGTTGCGGCGAAGCCTGGCGACGACGAACACGACTGGTTCAGCGAGTTCACGATTGCGATTCAGGGACGCACCGCAACGCTCAAGTCAGCCACCGATGTGAATCAATGGTTTACTTACCACGCAAGTGAGGAAGACTTTGAGGAATCCGATCAGGCGGCGTTGGAACGATTCTGGGCGAAACTGCACGCTGCCGTTCCCGAGCTCGGCGCCGACATCGAGATCATCGAAACCGCGAATCCCCGCACTTACTACGAGTTGACGCGTCGCAAACTCGGAATGATCCTCGGTCTACAATCCGAGGAGATCACTGCTTACACAACGTCCCTCCCGAACCTCTTCATGATCGGCGACACGTGCAGCCCCTCTCCGGATCTGGCATCCGTCACCGAAACAGCACTCTCCCTCGCCGACGCGCTCAAAACAAAAAGGTAGACACTAGCTAATTGTCTAGTGTATAGATGCAGCAGACAATATGTATGTAACCGTTGACGAACGCGACGCACGCCCTCTCTATCAGCAACTGGTTGATGAGATAAAAACCCTGATTGCCCGAGGGGAACTCGCCGAAGGCACTCTTCTTCCACCCGTGCGCCAGGTAGCTTTCGACCTCGGCGTGAACCTGAACACTGTGGCTTTCGCTTATCGCAGACTGCAAAAGGAAGGGCTGATCCGCGTGAGGCACGGCTCCGGGGCCGTAGTGATATCGCAAACCCTCAAGGAAAAGCCGGACGATCGGCTGCGGGCACAGCTCAGAACGGCGTTAACGCAGTTGATCCTCGCCGGCCTGAAACAGCCGGAAATCAAAGCCCTTATCAATGAAGAGTTGGACGAACTACTCAGAGAAAACCGGCGCGGTCTGTAATCAAGGCCGCGCCGGTGTGCAAACATAACCGTCTTTGTAATCAGAAATCTTACGGTTGGCCTGGCATCTTCTCCAGATTCTTCCGCGGCGCCGGATTGCCGGTTTCCGGATTTACCATCCGTGGCTCACGAACGAATCCGCCGTTGCTGCCACCGCTGGAAGGAGGAGGCATGGGCCGGTAGCTGCCGCCGGTTGACGTGCCACCGCCATTACCGGAAGGATTTGTTTGACCGCCGCCCGCGTTGGAGCCGTTGCCGGTTGGATAGGTTCGCGTGACTCCGTTCGAGCCATAGATAGCGGGCGCGTACGGCGAGTAGATCGCTGTGCTGTAAGACGAACCATACGGCGATCCCCAACCCCAGAAGAACGGCAGGAACGTGTAGCAAGCGAGCCGCGGATTGAAGAACCACAGGCCCAAGGGACGGTATCCCTGAAAAAATCCGGGATCGAAAGAAGCGAACGCCGAGGTCAGCATACGGTTGTTGATGTTGCGATTGGCCCTGGCCACCGTTTCCGCGCGTTGCTTGCTCCAGGCTTCTACTTCGTCCTTGTTCTTCTTCTCTTCGCCGGTCAGTTTCGCGACGGTAACGTTTGTGGCGCTGAAAATGACCTTGTTGCCGCCTTTAACTTTCGTGTGTGAATCGCTGAGAATCACGCGGCCTTTGCGGACAATCAGTTCGGTCGCGTCTTCCGGCACGACGTTCAGGCGGTAAAGGCCCTGGCGAACAATTGCCAGACGCGTGTGCGGCGTGCTGATACCGATGTTCAGCTCTAGGCCGTCGGCGCCCGTAGCTTCGACGATGGCCGTGCCGCGCATCAGCCGAACTTCGAGATTTGTCAGCGAATTGTCGAGAAGCTCGACCTCCGAATTACCGCCCAGACGCAGATAGGAACCCGGATTGAGCAGAATTTCGACGCGGCCGTCCCACTCGGTCCGGACGCGGTCGCCGGAGTTCAGATCGTCGGTAATCATTAGTTGCTGCCAGCCGGATTCGCCTCGAGAGCTCACGGTTGCGCCGCCAGTGATGGCGTTAATTCCGCCGGCTTTGGCCGAAATAACGAATCTGTCGCGGCTTTGGCCGAGACTCACCATCGAACAGCAAAGTGTCAGTGCGATGGAAAGCAAAGACAGTTGGAGGTAGAAGCTTTTTCTCACGGAAAGATCCTCCGAGTTTGAGATCGTTACAGGGGCCGGCGGTTATCTCCGGAGCATTATAGACCTATGGGAAGCATTTACAAGCTTTTCACTACAAGAAGCACAAAAGTCACAAGTCAGGGAACCAGTCAGCGAGCAGTTTCGAGGAGCTTGGCGTAGTAGCCGCGCTTGGTCCGGGCGAAGAGGTCATGCCGGTTCACCAACTGCACTTCAACCGATCGCCACTTGCCATCAAGCGCCTTGTTAGCAGGCCGGTAACCGATGCTGTAGACCGTGCTGAGGTCGCGCACTACCTGCGCGTAAACCGTGTCGAGATCGCTGAGCTTCGCGGCGTGATAAAGAGTCGAGCCACACGCCGAGGCGATCTGGCCCAACTGCTCGCGCGCCTGCACGTATGCGGCGCGCGGCACGTGATAGCGCTTGACGTTCTCTTCTTCTGTGTCGAGATAGATCGGGAAGATGATGCTCTCGGAGCTTCTGATGTTCTCCAGGAGTTTTTCGAACGGAATGCGCGAGCCCGGCCCTGGAACGTCGGGTAACGCATTATCGATGCCGTCCGTCATGACCACGATTGCACTGCGCCGCAATCCGCCTTCGTGTCCAACCAAAACTCTCAGTACGTAATCGAGCGAGTCCCAGAAATTTGTGCCGCCAATTGCTTCGTCCATCTGGTCGACGCTCTTCTTTAACTTGCGTCGATCAAGACTGAAAGTCGAATAGATTGCCGGTTGATCCGTGAACGTCACGAGCGCGATCCGATCGACGTCACGCGCGGCGTCGATGAAGCGCTTCGCGGAGTTGCGAATCATCTTGAGGTTTTTGGAGTTTGAGCCGGAAAGATCGAGCAGCAAAACCAGATCAAACGGTGCGTCCGCGGCGGCAAAGAACGTGATCTCCTGTGGCATACCGTCTTCGAGTACAACGAAGTCTTTCTGCTCGAGCAGCGGCGCCGGGCCATTCGCCGCGAAACCAAGCACGCTCACTTTTAGATCCACGAGGTCTGAATCTATGCGAATCGTCTCGACCGGATCCTGCGCGCGAGTCTGGCTCGCGAACAAGAGCAGCACCAGACAAACAAGACTGAGCGATTTAATTCGCATAGTAGCCACGCTTGCCGCGAGGCACGGCATTCGGACGGTCAACTCCGATGCGTATGGCCCGCCACTTTCCATCGCGTGCACTGTTGGCAGGCCGGTAGGCCAAACTGTAAACAGTTCCTAAATCCGCCACCACCTGTTCGTAAGCTCCGGCCAGATCGGTCAGGCGTTCCACCGGATAAAAGATTCCTCCGCCCGCGTCTGCCATCTCCTTCATCCGATCATGGCCCATGTCGAAAGCTTCCGGCTGAGTGTCGAGCGGACTCATCGCTTCGTACTCGGTGTTCAGCCACAGCGTATAAAGAACACCGTCAAACTCCTGAATGTTGCGCAGCGTTTCCTGGTAAGAGTGTTTCACAGAACCCTGTTGACCACTAATACCGGGAATGGTTCCATCGAGACCGTCGCTCATCAGCACGATCGCAGTGCGCCGCGAGTTCTTCGTCTGCTTCAGCACTTCGTCCATGGCGAAGTTTGTTGCGTCGTAGAGTTTCGTATCGCCGCGTGCCGTATCGATAGTTTCGACTCTTTGACGCAGCAGATCGCGATCGGCGGTCAGTTCAGAAACAATTCGAGGCTCGCCGGCAAACGTGATCACGGCGATGCGATCGTTAGGCCGTGCGGCTTCGACGAATCGCAGTGCCGCAGCACGAATAAGCTTGACCACATCACGCGTCGAACCGGAAAGATCAATCAGCAACACGAGGTCAAACGGCGCTGACGCCGACTCAAACTGAACTATTCGTTGCTCCTGGCCATCCTCAAACAACTTGAAGGCTGACTGGTTCAAGCCCATGAGCCCGCGGTTGGTGCTGCGATCGATCACACTGATGTTGAGTGTGACTAGCTGTGAGTCGACGCGAATGACGTCGCCTTCACTGATCTCAGTGTTTTCGGTTTCGGTGGCAGGCGTGCCGGCAGGACGGCGTTTTGCGTTGTCCACACCAATGAGCTCGGGCTGTTTCGGCGCTTCATTGCGATTAATCGTGATCTGACCGGTTGCAGACATATCACTGATGTCGGCGGTCGCCGGGACTTTGAGATAGAGATGAATCGCCGCAACCGGATCGATGGGACGTCGCACCACAGAGATTGTCAGGAGCGTGCCGCGATTGTCGATGATGATTGGCGAGCGTTTGAAAACAGCGGCACCTTCGATAGAAGCTGAAACCGTGACGTAACTGTTGTTCCAAACCTCTACGGAGACGTTGCCGAAGTCATTTCGCACCTTTATGCGCCCGTTGGCGGGCACGTCGATGCGAATCTCGTCACCATCGCGATTAGTTAAAGCTGTAGTTGGTAAGAAGGAGACGGCAAGACAGGCAAGGCCACACAAGACCTTCTGAATCTCCGAAAACATGCCGCAAGCCTACCCGAGTCAGTGGTCGATATCAAAGGGCATTCTTGTGGTTTTTAGGGATGTTGGGAGACGGTCTTAATGGCTCCGAGCGTTTTCAGCTTTTCGACGGCATTAGTGTTCCTGGGGTTCAATTGAAGCGATCTTTTATAGTTTTGGATGGCGAGATCATTATTACCGTCGAGCATGTAAGCCTCACCGAGGCTGTCGTAGGTGTTGTAACCATCGCTATAACTCGAACAGTTTAGTTTGAAGATTTCAATTGCGTCACTAATCTTATTCTGTCGCAACAACGAGTACCCCAGTTCATTTAACTCATTTTCATCAAAGTAGTAATCCTTCGAATGGCTGCCAAACAGTTGCTTGTATCGGTCGATCGCCGCGGCTACACCACGTTCTTTAATGCCTCTAGCCATTTCTTCCCCGATAAGTGTGGGAAGCTTCTCAAGCCGACTTCTGTACAGTTGTTCCTCGGCTGAATTGCCAGTTTCACGATAGATCCTTACTAATTCTCTGAGTACGCGTATTTGGTCAGGTATGAAGTCAGAAGAATTGTATGCTTCAACAAGATTCTTGTAAGTGGAAATTGCGTCAGCAATTCGACCCTCTCTCAGATAAGAGATCGCTCGCAACTCGGAGTCACCAAGCACCTTGAGGGATGCGAGTTCGATCGAGATATAGTGATACAGGTCCCTAGCTCTCGAAGCTTCTTTTAAGGCGATCACCTTCCTTCGTGCGGCATCAGCAGCTCGTCTCGTCTCCTCTATCGCTCGCTGCTTTTCCCGGTTTGCCATCGCCTCGGATTCCTGAGCTTCGTGGTAGCTACGTTTTGCGTCTTCTTTCGCCTGCACGGCAAGCCTGGTTTTTTCTTCGGCGTCCTGCTGGGCTCGTTTAGCCGCCTCGGCGTTCTGCCTAGCCTCGCTGGCACGTGCAACAGCCTGTTTCCTTTGATGCCCTGCCAATACTCCGAAGCCCACTGCAAACAAAAACATCAACGCTAACGCAGCCGCCAGCCGACGTAACCGTCGCGCCGACTTTGCTTGCTCTTCGATGCGACGCTGTTGCTCTTCTACTTTTTCCTTCTCTGCTTCGGCACGCCGCTGTTGCTCCTCTGCACGCGCCCGCTCGGCTTCCGCTCGACGGTGCTGCTCTTGTACCAACGCTTGCTCTTTAAGCCGAGCGGCTTCGTCAACGGCTGCGCGACTGGCTTGAATCAGCGCTAGGACCGCAAAGCTGTAACCGACGTCGGTAGCGGTCGGACTTTCGAGCCATCGCCTTGCTTCGACCAATTCTCCCTCATCAAGCAGTAACGCATTACTTCTTCCGCTCTGTACCCATTTTGCCGCCCGCGCCTCCAGAACCTTGCGCGTCTGCTCTCCGCCGGAATATTGCCGGCGCCACTTCTCATTCGAACTCTGAATCGGGTCGATCAGCCTGTCATGCGTCAACTCAACCCACGTCGCGCCACCTCTGATCTCCCGGATAACGAGGTGCTGATTAACGAGTTCCTCGACTGTTTTCGTTGGAATTCCACCCGTGTCGTCTGCGCCGCGGAAAACGGTTCCGCGTGTGCCCGTCGGCGTGATAAGCACGCTCTCAAACCAGGTACGAAGTCGTCCTTCGTTAATGCCGGTTGATTGAACGACTCGTTTGAGCGCGTTTTCATAAAACGTCGATAGCGCTGCATCGACATCGCCGAAGGTTTCCAAATGCCCCAGCGTGATTACTCGCGGCTCAGATGGCTTCAGTTCTTGCCAGGAAATCTGGCAGTTCTCCCATAACGTTTGGCAAACCACCTGAAGCTGGACAGGTTCAACGAACTCACTGGTGGCTTTCACGACGCCCGCGGGAGTTTCAACCGGAACCTTCAACAGATCACGAACCAACGATTCGGCGACGTTTTCGGCGAACGAATATTGAGTGTTCTCGAGTGGTCCGGTTACGGCTCGCAGCGCCTGGTCCGCCGCCAGACGTTCCAAACGGTATCGAGTCCGCAACTTTTCAGGCAGCGCAGGCAGGAAAGGATCAAGGCAGGCGATATAGTCTTCTCGCATTGCGAAGACCACCCTCATGAAGCGATCTTCATCCAGCGCCTCGCCGATTTGGTCGAAGAAATCCTGTCTGTTTCCCCAGCGTTCCGGGTAAAAAGTGAATAGCTCCTCAAACTGATCGAAGATGGCGACGTAAGGAGAAACCTCATCGTTCTTGTTCGTTCGTCGTTTTCTTTGCTTGAGAAAGTCCCTTAGCGAGAGTTCAGCCAGCAATTTGGGATCGGTGTTGTTGTCGTCCCAACTCCGGATAGCATTGAAGACGTAAATATTTCGGATCGCGTCGCGCGGAATGTCAGGCGGTCGCAAGCCTCGCACGCGTCCTGGCTTCAGCACCTCGAAGCCTTTTTCTTCCAGAAGCGGGATCAGCTTCGCATTGATTAGCGACGTCTTGCCCGCTCCTGATTGTGAATAAAGCAGCAGGGCAGAGTGGGCAATTATTCGCGAAAGAAGCTCGCGTGCTTCGCGATGTCGTCCAAAAAAGCGACCCTTGTCGGCGTCTTCCCGTTCAAAGGGACGTGGGCCTATGTATGGCTGGAACTCCTCTGACATCGTAGCTGCTCCTACTGCCCCGAATAAGTTTGCCAACGATCTCTTAGCTCTTTTGCAAACGTCGCCGCTGTTCCCCAGTACACCTGGATTTTCAAGTCGCCGAAATAGCGTTGCAGATATGCCTGTGCCTTGGCCCTCTGCTCCTCCGAGTGGCCCTCGCGAAGAGGAACAAGCTGGACCGAGATATGCGCGCGGGCTATGCTCTTTTCCAGATATCCGACGACGCTGCGAAACAGAACCCGGAAGTTCCAATCGCTCAGCCGGTATCCGAGGAAGAGCAGGGACGTACCGGCCATGGCTTCCTGGATTCTCGGAGGAAGCA
>DASXRE010000188.1:0-3435 GCA_036506775.1 Pyrinomonadaceae bacterium
GATCGGGCGGGTATTGCCTCTCAGGATCGGATGGTGATTGCAGCACACGCACGAAGGGGCGCAGTTGCACGCGCAGTGGAGCGGTATCCGCGTTGGTTGACGGCTCGCCGAAGATGTCGCCGTTGAGATCAAGAAACGCCGACTCGCCTGATTGCAGAGAAACTTCGCGCCGGATTACTTGTCCGTCACTATTTCTGAATGGCTGCCCCGCGGCGTCGCGGAAAGAGAGCACCACGCGGCACGGATCGGGTGGGAGCTGTCCTTCGGATATAGTTACGAGGTTGACGATGTTGAGACGCATGGTCTGCCCGCGCGTGATGCCGACCATGCCGAATGTCGTGCGGTCGGGTTCCGGCGGCTGGGCCGCTCGCACGCGGCGCACTTCCCAGATGGTGCTCGTCGCCAACAAGGTCGCGATCGCGATTGCTAAAGAAACTTTAGTTAGAATGTTCCGTGTTTTCATGATGTTTGTTCCTTTCGATTGTTTGCAGCCTACTGCTTTGAGCCCTCCCTAACGGTCGGGCTACTGCCCTCTCGACCCACTAACGCGAGAATTTTTGGTAAACGGGCCCATCACAATGAAAAAATGTAGGAATTGGGATTCGGTTCTAACGCGATGACCTTCGAGAATTGGGATAGCGGCTAACGATTAGTGTTAAAATCCAGCCCGAGATTCTGCCCCAAGACATGAACGGTCAAGGAAATACACCGGAGGAAGTGACCGGGCTCTTGCTCGATTGGAGCAAGGGCGACTTGCAGGCCTACGAGAAGCTGGTCCCGCTCGTCGAAAAGGAGTTGCACCGGATCGCGCATCGCTATATGAGCCGCGAGCGCCCCGGCCACACGCTGCAAACCACTGCACTCGTCAATGAGGCCTACCTGCGCTTGGTGGATCAGAAGATGCAATGGCAGAACCGTTCACACTTTTTCGGCATCGCGGCGGAACTGATGCGCCGCATTCTGGTGGACCACGCGCGTAGCCACCAATACGCGAAGCGGGGTGGCGGTGCGCAGAAGATCAGACTAAACGAGGCGATGCTGATGGCTCGCGAACGTTCGTCAGATCTGGTTGCACTAGATGACGCATTGACCAGCCTCGCGGCATTCGATCCGCGCAAAGCGCGGGTGGTGGAGTTACGTTTCTTTGGCGGGCTGAACGTCGAGGAGACAGCCGAGGTATTGGAGATTTCTACGAACACGGTCAAACGCGACTGGACCACGGCGCGAGCGTGGTTGTATAACGCAATCAGCAAGTCAGAAGTCTAGAGTCTTGAGTCTGGAGTCAAAAAACCAAATTCTGCTCCTGACTCCCGACTGTAGACTCCGGACCCCAGACTCTTACTTATGACCCCTGAACGCTGGCAAAGAATCGAAGAACTTTTTCAGTCCGCGCGGACTCGCGGGCCGGCTGAACGTGCGGCCTTTCTCGACGGTGCTTGCGCCAACGACGCGGAGTTGCGTGCAGAGGTTGAAACGTTATTGCGGGCGGAAGACAGCGCGGGAAGTTTCATCAACACGTCGGCGGTGAAAGTCGCTGCTGAAAGAATCGCCAGTGAACGCGCGACAGAGATGCAGGGAAAGACCATTGCTCAGTACAAGATTCTCTCTGCGATCGCGGCGGGTGGCATGGGTGAAGTCTTTCTGGCGCAGGACACACGCCTGGGTCGCAAAGTCGCACTCAAACTGCTCGTGGCGTATTCCACCAAAGATCAGGACAACCTGCATCGCTTTCAGCAGGAAGCGCGAGCGGCGTCTGCCTTGAATCATCCAAACATCGCGCACATCTACGATATCGGCGAGGCCGATGGCGCAAACTTTATCGCCATGGAGTATGTCGAAGGTCAGCTTCTCAATGCGCGAATCGGTGGCCAGCCGCTTGATCCGATCGAACTTACCGGCATCGGCATTCAGGTAGCCGATGCGCTTGACGAAGCTCACGGACACGGCATCATTCATCGCGATATCAAGTCTGCCAATATCATCATCACGCCACGCGGGGTAAAGGTTCTCGATTTCGGCTTAGCCAAACACGTCAAACAGAATCTTTCAGATGAAGCCATTTCTAACAGTGAAGTTGCCACGCGGGTGAAAACGCGTCCGGGCCTGGTGATGGGAACGGTCAACTATATGTCGCCCGAGCAGGCGCTGGGCCGCGAGGTAGATCAGCGCACAGACATCTGGAGCCTGGGCGTCGTTCTTTACGAGATGGCGACGGGCCGTCTGCCGTTCACGGGCGACAGCGTTACCGACACGATCGACCGCATCGCGCACACGCAACCAGAGGCAATGGCGCGCTTCAACTACGCCGTACCGGCAGAGCTGGAAGTAATTGTTAAGAAGGCGCTGCGCAAGGATCGGGGTGAACGATATCAAACAGCGCACGAGTTGCTCGTTGATCTGAAGGCACTAAAAAAGGAGCTGGATTTCGCTGCGCAACGAGAACATTCGCTGGCGCCTGAAATGCGCAGCCAATCAGCGACGGCAGGGAGCGGTGGAGAATCACAACCGCTGGCGATACACACGGCAGCCGCGAATACTTCAGAAGTCGCATCGTTGACCACCGCACCGTCGAGCGCTGAGTACATCGTCACAAGGATCAAGCGTCACAAGCGCGGGGCGTTCGTCGCTTTGGCGGTGCTGATGATCACCATAGTGGGTGGCGGGTTGGCATTGTACAGAATTCTTGGTGGCAGCAAGTCGGAGACACCGCACGCGCCGAAGTTCACGGCGTTGACGACCGGCGGCAAAATAGGTGACCTCGCGGTCGAAGGCGAACTCTCAATGTCGCCCGATGGCCGGTACATTGCGTACGTCGCCCACAAAATGGTCGACGGCACTCAGCAGAGTAGTGTTTGGGTACTGCAGGTCTCGACGAATACACAGGCGCAGGTGGTTGCGCCTTCGACTGCGGACTTCACTTCAACAGACTTCTCCCCAGACAATCAATTCGTCTATTTCGGACGAAGGGAAACTCGTCTCTCCGAGCCCACGCTTTACCGCGTGCCGGTCATCGGGGGAACGCCGACAAAAGTGCTGGAAGATGTCACCAGTGCGGTCACCTTCGCTCCCGACGGCAAGCATTTCGCCTTCGTGCGCGACGAAGCCGAAAAGCGCGAGGACACCAAAGTGATGGTCGCCAACACAGATGGCAGCGGCGAGCCGAAAATAATTGCCCGGCGTAAAGCCCCAGACTATTTTGTTAGCATTGGGCCGTCCTGGTCGCCCGATGGAAAAATGATTGCTTGCGGAGCGGGACCAATGACCGCCGATGACCGCCGGACGGTGGTGGCAGTACCGGCAGAAGGTGGCGCGGAAGTTCCTCTTACTTCAGAGAACTGGGCAGGAGTTTTTCGCGTTATATGGCTCGGAGACAGCAGCGGCCTGATTATGACCGCGCAGACAGAATGGTCAGACAACGGTTCGCAGGTCTGGCAG
>DASXRE010000189.1:0-7498 GCA_036506775.1 Pyrinomonadaceae bacterium
ATCGGCGGCTCTTCCATGTGATGGACCAGCTTCGGCAACAGCTCCGCGACGGAGGGCTGCAAAATGATCTCGTGATAGTCAGTCAGCAACTGCTCGTTCACGATACGCGCCCAACGGACGTCGTCGGGAATGATGTCGTAATGCAGGTCCTCGCTCTTGATGCCCGCAGTGTAGGTGCTGATCGGCCGGCCGTCGGTATGGCGATCCATCATCGCGACGATGCCGGACGAGTCGATGCCGCCGGACAGAAACGCGCCCAGCGGCACGTCCGCAACCATCTCCATCTTCACGACGCGATCGAGTGTCTCAAGCACACGCTCCTGCCAGTAATCGTCGCTCTTGTGTTCATCTATAGCGTCGAAGGAAACGTCCCACCACTCGGTGACTTTGACTTCGTTGTTCTTGAACTGAACGTAGTGACCCGGTGAGACCGTGTTGATGCCTTCGAACAAGGTGTTCGGATCGGGCGCCCACAGAAAGGTGAGAAACTGGTGTAGCGCTTCCGGGTTGAGGCGCGGCGCGATCAGTTTCGAGGCAAGGATTGCTTTTATTTCTGACCCAAAAACAAACTCGCCTGGAACACTCGCATAGTACAGTGGCTTGATTCCCACGTGGTCTCGGACCAGCGTCAGCGTTCGCTCGCGATTGTCCCAAACGGCAAACGCAAACATGCCGTTGAGACGGCTGAGTCCGTCCCAGCCCCACTCGGCAATCACCGCCAGCAGCACTTCCGCATCGGAGTCTGTTCTGAACTCACGTCCGAGCGCGCGAAGCTGTTCGCGCAGTTCGCGGTAGTTGTAGATTTCGCCGTTGAAAGTGAGAACGAAACGGCCGTCAGGCGAGAGCATCGGCTCGTGGCCGGCCGGAGTGGGATCGATGATGGCGAGTCTGCGGTGACCGAGAGCGACGCGCCTGCCGGAATCGTCGACCGGTTCTGAAAGCCAGACGCCCTGATCGTCACGTCCGCGATGCTCGACACTTTCGAGCATTGGACCAATCAGCGTCTCAGGTTTGAGGCTTACGATTCCGGCGATGCCACACACAAATCAAACCTCAAACGGACGCCGCTCGCGAAGAGAGTCGAGAATGCGAAAGGTGGCGCGGGTGGTTGCAGCCAGTTCGTCGAGACTAATCGGAGGCGGACCACCCGACAGCACGCCCGCGCAAATCCGTTCTACCTGGGTCCGCTGTCCCTTGTCCTGTGTTTTCCCGCTGCGAAAGTCGTCGAGCACAAAGCTCTTCCCACCACCAAAGATCTCGACGCGCTCTTTGGGCAGCGTCTTATCACCTTCACTCAAATAGGCAATCGCCCCATTCGAGCCGTCAGCAAAACGCAACGTGATGAACACCGAATCGGCGTCTACAGTTTTCGGCGATTTGGCACTCACCGATTCTGCGAAAACGGATACGGGCGGAGCTTCAGTCAAAAATTGCATCAGATCGATAAAGTGACAAACCTCGCCGACGATGCGTCCACCACCTTGAACCGGATCCTGCGTCCAGTGTTCCTTCGGAATGCGGCCGGCGTTGACGCGATACAGTATCGACAAAGGCGTGTCGCGTCTCGCAAACAACTCTTTGGCCTGTTGGGCCGATGGCGAGAACCGCCGGTTGAAACCGACCATTAGTTGACCGCTCGATCGTCCGGCCGCTTCCAGAACGTCGTTCAGTTGCTCGTCGTTAAGTGCCAGCGGTTTCTCGACGAAGACATTTTTGTTTCGCTCGAGTGCTTTGCGGGCAAGTTCGGCGTGCAGATCGTGTCGCGTACCGATCACGACAAGGTTGACCTCCGGATCATCGAGCACCTCTTCCGCGCTGGAAACCGCGTACGCAAAACCAAATCGCTTGCCAACGTCGTGTGCTGACACGCCCGACGCCGTTGCGATCGAACGAAACTCGACGCCCTCGGTCTTGAAATGCGGCAGCAACATCGCAGGAACATACCCGCCCGCTCCAATCACGCCCAACACTATCGATTTCTCAGCCTTGCGCACGCGCGGCGCAGTGCCCAACGAAACACGACCCACAATTCCTGCTTCCGGGTCGTAGTTCAGCACGATTCCGATATACGGCTCCGACGCTTGGCCTGAAATCAACTGGTACGCACGCTCTGCTTCGTCAATCCGGAACCGGTGTGTCGTCAGGCGATCGACGTTGACGCGTTTGCCGGCGACGAGTTCGAGAAAGCTTTCGATGTTTCGCTGCTCGGTCCAACGCACGTAAGCAAACGGATAGTCGTGACCTTTCTCTTCGTAATCGGGATCGTAGCGCCCTGGCCCGTACGACATCGAGATAATCAGTTTTAGTTCGCGGCTGAAGAAAGGCTGACGCGGAATATCGAGTCCCGTCATCCCGACGACGATCACACGACCCTTGAGGCGAGAGATCTTCGCGGCGAGTTCCACCGGTTGATTTGAATCAGTTGCGGCGGTGATCAGCACTGCATCGGCGCCGCGTCCGCGTGTCCAGGTGTGAATGGATTGCGCTGCCCCGTCGTCAGAAATTTCTGCTTCATCCGCGCCCAGTTCGCGAGCCAACGACACTCGCGCGGGATCAAGATCCAGACCAAACACACGACAGCCGTTCGCTTTGAGCAACTGCACCGTCAGTTGGCCGACGAGGCCCAGCCCGATCACCACCACTGACTCGCCGAGCATCGGCTCAGCCAACCGCACGCCTTGTAACGCGATCGCGCCGAGGGTCCCGTAAGCGCCCGCCTCAAAACTCACCTCTGCTGGCAGATGAACGCAAAGATTCTTAGGCACTGAAAGAACTTCCGCGTGCGAAGCGAAACCGACACCCGCGCACGCTACGCGATCGCCAACCTGAAACTCGGTAACGTCTTCAGCAACCGCGCTGACGATGCCGGCCGCGCTGTAACCCAAAGCCTGCGACGCAACCATCTTGTCGCGAACCGCCGCAAACGTGTTGAGCAAGCCTTCGTTCTTCACTTTGGCCATAACGGCTTTGACTAGATCCGGCCGCTCGCGAGCCTCGTGGACCAGTCCCTTGCTGACCAGTTCAACCGCGGCGCGCTCCGTCCCCGCGCTGATCAAAGAAGCCGCCGTGCGCACGAGCACCCGGCCGCGCTGCAACGCCGGTACCGGCACCTCACCCACGAAGGGTTTGCCAGTTTTTCGATTTTGAAGAATCTGCTTCATTGAGTCCTGGCGGCTAAAACCTGTTCGATCAGATCCCCGACCCAACGCGCTCTCGCATCCCAAGTCCCGGCGGCAACGGCAGCCTGCCGCCTGACTCTCGCCTCCGGATCACTTTCCCTCAACGCTTCCTCCACCAGCCGCAAAAAATCATCACGCGACCGCGCAATGCGCAACACGTCACTCATCGGCTCATACTCCGGCAGCGGCGCAATCACCACCGGCTTTCCCGTTGCGAGATACTCGCGCACCTTGATCGCCGACCCATAACTCGTAAAAGATTGCTCAGTTTCCCACGGCAAGACGCAAACGTCGAATCCAGCAGCGTAATTCGGCAACTCAGGGTAAGGTACCGGCGGCAGAAAATGCGTGTTTGGCAAACCCTCGATTTCGAGCCCGCGCGACTTGTTGCCGATGAAGATCCAGTGCCAGTCGGGCCGCTCGCGCGCCGCGCGTTTGATCAGTTCCTGATCGACGAGCCACGGCTCAATCGCGCCGAAGTAACCGATACGCGGACGCGGAATCTTGGCAACTTCAGGCGCCACGGCCAGCGTTCCTTCCGCGACCCGCCGCCAGTGATCGTAATCAACGCCTTGTTCGAGCAAGTACGATCGTTCGCAACCGCGCGTGGCTTCGCTAAAGAGTTTGCGGCCCGAGTAGAAGACGAGGTCCGCGGCATCAATCGCCTGTTCGTGAAGCCGCCGGATCAACGACGGATCAGTCGCGTGGTCCATCGTATTCGCATCATACTTGTCAGATACCTGATAGACCACCGCCGCTTCGTCGAGCGTGCCGATCATCTCCACGGCCGTCGGAATTGCGATCCAGAGAATGGGTTTGGTGAGACCGCGGTTGCGTGCGAGTTTACCGATCTGTACGGCGAGCAGGCGGCGATTCACGGTGCGCGCCGCGGCCGTGCCGAAGAACGGCAGACTCGCAGGCGAGACGACTGTGATGCCTTCTTCAGTCTGGCGCGCGAGTTTCGAGTAACTGCCGAGTTTACGCTTGATGCGCGGCAACAGATCCTTGTGGGCCAACGCCGGCAGGCCCATCGAAATCGAGTTGACAAAGATCACCTTGTTTCCGCCGCGCGCGAACTTCCGCATCAGGTGTGCTTTGGAGTGCGGATGGTGATACCACCAGTCTTCACCGCCAAAGCAGATTATCGATCTGTCGCGCAACATGCTTCCTTGCGGCATGATACATTAGACCGCGCCTTATGACCCTGACGCACCGGACAGCCGCCATTCCCACGCTGTTGTCACTGGCATTGCTGGCGCTCTATCTCGCATTTCCCACCAAGGTCTATTACTGGGACGGCATCTTGTTCGCCCAGGCGATCGAAGACACCGCAGCCGGGTCACAAATGTCGCTGGCCCATCCTAACCACCTCATTTACAACTTCGTCGGCTATTACTTTTACCGGCTGCTGCTGGTCTTGGGATTGCATCTTCGTGCTCTTACTGCGCTCCGGATTCTGAACAGCGTGATGAGTGCCGCGTGCGCGGCGGTGATGTTTGCGATTTTGCGTGACACGCTGCGGTCACTCTATCTTTCAGCTTGTCTCACGCTCTTGTTTGCATTATCGGCGACGTGGTGGAAGTTTTCGACGGATGCGAATGCTTACATTCCGAGTGTCTTCTTTCTGCTGGTGAGTTTTTATCTCGTACTTCCGAATCGCAAACCCGCGCCACTGCTGGCGGCTTTGAGTTTCTTTGCGGCGATGTGTTTTCACCAGTTGGCGGTGCTGGCGTATCCCGTCTTTGCGCTCGGCGTGTATTTGCAGGACGGTGCGCTGCCGGTCAAACGGCGCCTTTGGAATACGATCGCGTTTTTGCTTTGCGCGTCTGTTTTGATCTTCACGGCGTATGCGCTTTTGTTCCATCACGCGAACGGTGACTTTAACGTAGCGCGATTATTGCGCTGGACAGTTTCTTACTCGCCCGATGCGAATACGCGCTTCGAGTTCTGGTCCAACCTCGGGTATTCGTTGCGCGGACAGGCGCGGTTGTTCTTTGGAGGGCGCCTCAATCTGCTTCGGGGCTTGATGAATCCGGCTATCGTGCTGTTGATCGTGCTGCTGCTGGTGGCGGTGCTCTCGCTGATCCTTGCGGTGCTGCGGAACCTGCGGGCGCTGCCGAAGCGTTGGCGCGAAGCCCGATTCGAACGGCGGCAGAAAATCGTGCTGTGGCTCGCGTTCTTGTGGTTAGCCGTTTATCTCGTGTTTCTCTTTTTCTGGTTGCCGCAGAACACTTTCTACCGTTTGTTCTACTTGCCTTCGTTGGTTCTGCTGCTCGGCGGCGCACTCTCGTTGTTCTCGCAAACTGACTCGCGCCGTTCATTTGCGACGGCGTGCTTCGTCATCGCCGTGGGGCTGGCAAACTTTCTCTTCTTGATCTATCCGTTTTCGCACGACGAGAAGTATCCGCCGCTCGCCTTTGCGTTGCAGATGAATCGCGAGTGGCCGCCGGGAACGGTTGTCTATTACGCGGTGCGAAACTCAGACGAGGCGCTGGTGCGCTACTTCACTCCCGAAACTGTTTGGAAAGAGGTGCCGTCCCAGTTTCCGGCTGAACTTCCGCGAGGCACAACGGCGTGGCTCGAAACAACCGCCATCAGTCAACTCTCCCAAACACCCGCAGGCGCTCAATGGCTTCAGGCACACGCTCGACCCGAATCGTTACGGGAGCTAAACAACGGCGCGTACCTCATCCGCTTCATCCAGGTTATGCCGTGACGAAAAGAACTTCCGGCGTAGATCTTTTGGATTTTCTTTTTGATTCCGGCAAGCCAGGCGCTGTGGCGCGCAGCGATGCTGATCTACGACTTCGCCTCAGGTTTTTTCGCCACACACAACCCCGAAACGCCGAATGGTAGGTTCATGTAACGCAGGATCGCGCTTTCGGTCCCAAACAACGAACCGAAAACGCCGTTGAGCGCTGACACGTTGATGCTGTTTTCGCTGTCGGTTTTTGTGCCAGTCAAACGCATCAGCTTTCGGACCAGCAGAATCGGCAGGAAGAAAGTAATGTTCGCGTAGGTCGAACGTTCGATCTCAAAACCAGCCTGCTCGAGCACGCGCCGCAACTCCGGTAAACGATAACGCCGGCGATGATTGCTGACCTCATCCTGCAAGCCCCACAAGAACATGAAAGTCGGTACAAACAGGAGCACATGTCCGCCCGGCCGAAGCACACGATACATTTCACTCAAGCCGGCGAGATCGTCGTCCATGTGTTCCACCACATCGAAAGCAGTGACCAGATCGAAAGTGTTGTCGTCGTACGGCAACTCTTCGCCAGCGCCCTGCCTGACGTCAGCCAATCCACGTTCGCGGCAAAACGCCAGTGCGTCTTCGGAAACATCGACTCCTTCCGCATCACCGTAACGCGAAAGCATCAAGAGGTTCGCGCCCGTCCCGCAACCCACGTCGAGAATGCGCGGACGCCGATCCGTTACGCGGCTGCAAATGTCCGCCACAAACCCGGCGATGATTTTGCGGCGCCCGATGTACCACCAGTGCGATTGCTCCACCTGGTAGAGAATCGGATACGTGTGCTGCATCATCTCGCGCGGCAGCGCGCCCGAAATCCTGTTTGTTTCTGTATTAGACGACACGTTGATTAAGTTCTCTCACTGTAAAATACCACGCATCTGTTAAATCCCTGACCCGCAAAAACTGTCAATAGCGCTTGCATTGGCAAAACATACCGGATCTCAGTATGTGCCGCCGTTCCTGGAACGAGGTAGTAAAGAACCGTCACCAGCAGGATGCAACTCACCCGCCAGTCAAAGCGCATTCCCATCCAGATACCAAACGCCGCCAACGGCAAAAACAGATAACGCACAACGCTCTGAATCATACCCAACAAGTTCACGCCGAGCGCCAATACGCCGCCTTGTCGCTGCGGCGGCAAACACTTCCGGCTCGTCACGTTTATTCCGGTCGTGCCTGAGTACGGCACGGGATCGCCCGCAACTTTTAGCATCCCCCACATTCGGCCGAGCATCACGCCCGCGTACCAGATCGGATCTTGCTTAATGAAAGCCAACGCCTCACGCGTACGTTCACGGTCGCGTCGAATGCCGTCGGGCCACTGCACATCGATCCGAGGATCGTCGGGTAAGCCCAGCTTCACACGTTCGTGTTCGAGCATCTTGTCGTCGCCCAAAATGAATCCGTTCTGGCGGCCGAGTTCAGTCTCGCCAAGTCCTTCCCAAAGATTCGTACCTATCGTTCCTCCTGTGGGAGTGAAGTCGGGAAAGACGAGATAGTTGCGCACAACAATCGGAGCGATCATTAGCAGCGTGCCGAGTAATACTGCAGCGCTCATCAGCAA
>DASXRE010000190.1:0-5847 GCA_036506775.1 Pyrinomonadaceae bacterium
CCCCGCACTCCAAGGAGGGGTTCTAGCGGTTGCCGACTTTGCGCGGCAGGGCTTCGTCCTCGACTTCACCACCACGACTAATTGGAACTTCAGACGGCTTGCTGTAACTGATGCCGCGTTCCTCGCTGTCGAGATCGCCGGCAGGCAGTGGACCGGTCGGCGGTGGATTGAAACCGGGATAATCGATACGCGCGTGATAGATCGCCGTGAGTGCGCTGATTACTGCTTCGCGAATGGTCGTCAACTCCTGCAACGTCACATCGCATTGATCAAGCTGACCGTCGCTGATGATCGCGTCGACAATCTTCACTACGATCGCGCGGATGTTTTCCGGATCAGGCCGCGCGAGAGATCTTGCCGCCGCCTCGCACGAGTCCGCGAGCATCATTATCGCCGCCTCTTTGAACTGAGGCTTTGGACCGGGATAACGGAAGTCAGCTTCATCAACCGTTTCGCCTGGTTTGGCTTGCGCCTCAGCCTTGCGAAGGAAGTAATGCAGTGTTCGGGTGCCGTGATGTTGCGGAATGAAGTCGGCGATCTTTTGCGGCAAGCCGATCTCTTTTGCCAGACGCGCGCCGTAGGTCACGTGGCTGGTGATGATCTTCGCGCTCTGGTTAGGCCGCAGCCGGTCGTGCGGATTGTCGCCCTGCTGGTTCTCAACGAAATATTCAGGCGCGGCGAGCTTGCCGATGTCGTGATAGAGGGCGCCGATGCGCGCCAGCAGTGGATTCGCTCCAACGGCGCGAGAGGCGTCCTCGGCGAGTTGGCCCACGGCGTGTGAGTGTTGGTTCGTGCCCGGCGCACGCAAAGCGAGTTGGCCGAGCACTGGCAGATCGGCATTCGAAAGCTCGAGCAACTTGACGTCAGTCAGTATGCCAAACAGCGACTCGTTAATCGGCAGCCCGCCTGCCGCAAAAACTGCGGTGAGCAAGCCGCCGGCAATTCCGCAGCCAACTGCCATCAGAAAAATCTTGAACGTGATCGGCTCGCCGGAGTAGGCGATTAGAGCTACCGCCATCACAGCGTTTAACGCACCGACAAGCAGGCCCGCGAGCGTTACGGATTGCCGTTCGCGATAACGACCAATGCCGTAGATCGCCACCGAGCACGACACCATCGCGAACAGTGCCTGCTGCATTCCGCTCGGCGCGAGCATGCCTGCGAAGAGCGCCGTGATCATCGCGGTGAGAAAAGCGAGTTGCGTGTCTACGAGCATTGCGACGAGCAGCGACGCGGCGGCGAACGGTATCGCAAAGTTCCAGAGAACCGGGTCGTTCAACGGCGCCTGCATTCGCGCGGTCACACTGTCGCCGAACGTAAAACCGACCTTCATCAATGCGGTTTCAACCAGAATCGCCGAACCAACCAGAGCAAACGCCTTCTGTTTGCTGATACTCAGCGCACTGCTGCGGCGATGTTCGGCAAACTTCCACGCCGCCCAGTACACGGCGATCACCACGACCAGCAGGCCAAACAAATAAGGCCAGCGCCGGCTATCGTGCCCAGTGTTCTTGATCGCGTTGATTTGCGAAAGGATGTTCTGCGTGATCGTGTCGCCTTCGCGGCCGATGACCTGATTTCGTTTCAACGAAATCACCACCGGCTTCACCGCGTTCGCTTCAGCTTCACGCGCGGCAGCGGTGTTTGGCTGGTCCAGCACGACGTTCGGACGAATCAGAGGTTTGAGCGCGGCGATTAGCGCGTTCTTCTCTTCCGCGGACCAGCCCGGCAGGTTGACGATTCTCAATTCCACGTTTTGACGCGCGGCGGAAAGTGAAACCATGCGGGTTCGCGGCGCGGGCACGATCATCTCTGACGCCGGATTGCGCACGTCGACCAGCACTATCTCCTGTTTCAAACGTTCCGCTTCGTTGTCGTCGTAGATGTAGCCGGCGCCGACCTCGCGAATGATGGAAGCCAGTCGATCGAGATCGGCTTCGGTGACGTTCTTGTCGGGCGCAATCTGGTCTGTCAGGTCGTCCCAATCGGCGCGAAGACTCTGGACCGACGTTTCCGCGCGGCTCGAATCGAAGTTAAAAACCGGACGTGTTGCTTCGCGCGCGAGAGTCTTTCGTCGCTCTGTCTCCGCCTCGTCAACAGCCGAGATGTCAGCCGGCGCGACGATGTCGCGTGCGAGCACTTCACCTTCCTTGTAGTTTTCGTTGAAGCCCGAGGAGTAGTCGGTGATGAGCAGCAGCGTGGTGAGGGTGACGAGAATGGCGCAGCCGATTAGAAAACGAGTTCGCGGTTGAAATACCAGAAACGGACGAACCGCATAGGCCAGTAGCTTGTCGCGAGCTTGAGTAAAGGGGGTTTTGAAGCGTGGGCGAAGTCCCATTATGCAATACGCGACAGAGCCCCAGATGCGAGATCGCCCTGCTGGTCGCTTTTGTTCCGCGATTCCGCGCCGAGATTTCGCGCCAGCACGCCGCCCGCCTTTTCCAGCAGCACCGCAAGACTGGCAGTCTTGATTGCCGAAATCACGACGATCTCGCTGTTATCGATCTGACGCGCCTGCCGCACAGCCGCCTCCACGGCCTCAGGTTCGAGCAGATCAGACTTGTTAAGCGCGAGGATCACGGGAATGTCAGCCAGTTTGAGTTCCGACAAAATCCGCTTCACTGATTGAACTTGCTGCGTCCAGCGTGGATTGGAAATGTCGACCGCGTGAATCAACAGACTGCTGTCGCTAATCTCTTCCAGGGTCGCGCGAAACGCCGAGAGTAAATCGGGAGGCAGCGCGCGAATAAATCCGACCGTGTCGTTAATGATTACTTCCTGCTCGCGCGGCAGACGCAGCCGCCGCGAAGTCGGATCGAGCGTCGCGAACATGCGCTGCTCCGCGTGTACGTCGCTCTTCGTCAGCGCATTGAGCAACGTCGATTTGCCCGCGTTGGTGTAGCCGACAATTGAAATAACGGGAAGCTGCTGGCGTGTACGACCCTTGCGCCGTTCCTGACGGCGGTATCGCTGCGCCTCGATCTCTTTCTCCAGCCGGTTGATGCGATCGCGAACACGGCGGCGATCCGTTTCCAGTTTTGTTTCACCAGGCCCTCGGCCGCCGATACCGCCCGCGAGACGTGAGAACGCGGAATCCTGACCGGCTATCAGTCGCGGCAACAAATATTTCAACTGTGCCAGCTCGACCTGAATCTTGCCTTCTTTCGACTGCGCGCGTTGCGCGAAGATGTCGAGGATCAGTTGAGAACGATCGATAACTTTCAAATCGGTCGCTTCTGAAAGCGATCTGACTTGTGCGGGAGAGAGTTCGCGATCGAAGACGAGCATGTCTGCGCCGAGCTGCAAGGCACGAATGATCAGCTCATCGAGTTTGCCGCGGCCTACTACGGTTCGTGGATCGATTTCTGCGCGACGTTGAATGATTCGGTCCTGAACCACGACGCCCGCCGAAGCCGCGAGTTCAGCCAGTTCTGCCATCGATTCTTCTGCATCTGCAAGTGATCCAGTGGCGACGCCCACGAGAATCGTGCGATCCCGTACTTCCGCGCGGCGCGCCGTGCGCCGATTGCGCGCCATTTCTTCTTCGAGCGAATCGATCAACGCAAGGAAATCGAGATCCAGTTGCGAAGTCATGCTGGGCTGGAGAAATGAGTAGAGATCCGGCGTGCCGGCGCTCTCGAGTTCGCCCGCGTGAAGCGGCAGCAAGTGTGCGGCGCGAACCAGTCCCGGTAAACCGGTTTGGGTGTCGACGTCGATCGCCGCCATGAGGTCAAGCCGCAACAAGGCCAGGTCGGTTAAGTCGTCCTGTGTTAACGGCTCACCGCGCAAGTGTGTGTGTACGCAGCGCAGGCCCCGAAAGCGTCCCGAAGCGACGCGCACGCGCTTGAAGTCAGGCAACTCGATACCGCGATTGTCGCCGACCATGACGTATTGAACGTGGCCTTTGCGATCAATCAGCGCACCGATCTGTCTGCGGGTTTCGCGTGACAGTTCGCTCAACTGGCGAGCGAATTCAGGAGTGACGATCTGCCGGGGAGGTATGCGCCTGCTGTACAGCTTTTCTATGCGCCGGAGCTGGTTTGGCTTTAACCCAAGCGTGTTGCCGAGAACGCTCGTGATGACTGTTTCCCTTCCTATTCCGGGGGCGAATTATACCATAGGCACCAATTAGACATAGGCCCAGTGGCATCGTATGATGAACGGCTTTTATGGGTACTGCGGCCAAAATACTGGGGATAGATCCGGTCTACGCCATTGCGGGCGGAGAGATCGTGATCGACTGCGTCGGTTTCGACACGCGCGATCCGCGCGGTTGTGTGGTGTTGGTAGGAGACTTGCCCGCACAAATCGTGGCGATCGGGCCACGTCGCGTCCTGGCCGCGGTTCCGGAGACCAGGGCCGGTGAAGTTGAAGTCAGGCTACAGAGCGGTGATGACCTGAGTGAGCCTGTGCGGCTGACAGTTGCCCGCAAGCTCGCCGGCGATCTTCATCCCGTCGCGAACCCCGCATACGATCCCGATGATGGCACTCTGTTTGTAACACGTTCGGGATCGCGAGGTGAGGAACTGCCGGTGACGCTTTTTCGCATCGACCTCAGCGGCGAAGTCTCCGAATATTCCGGAGATATTCCGAACCCGAGTGGAATTGCTTTCGGACAGGACGGGCAGATGTTCGTCAGCAGTCGACTCGAAGGCGTGGTTTACAAAGTCACTCCATTTAAAGAGGCGGTTGCGTTTGCGCGCAATCTGGGAGTGGCCACCGGCATCGCCTTTGACAGCGAGGGCGTGATGTACGTCGGTGATCGCATGGGCACGATCTTCAAGATCAACGGAATAGGCGAGGAGCGCGCGTGGGCGCAGATTGAACCGTCGGTTGCTGCGTTTCACCTCGCGTTCGGACCTGACGATGCGCTTTACGTTACCGGTCCAACCGTCACGAGTTTCGATTGCATCTGGCGCATAAACCGCGACGGAGACATCGACGTATTCTTCAAAGGCCTGGGCAGGCCGCAGGGGCTTGCGTTTGACCGCGAAGGAAACTTGTACGTCGCTGCGTCGTTGCGCGGACGGCGTGGCATCGTGCGTATCTCGCCCGATGGGCGCGATTCGCAACTCGTAGTCGCCGGAGTCAATCTGGTCGGGTTGGCGTTTAGTTCCGCGGGTGAGATGGCGGCTGTGTCGATCGATTCTGTTTACAGCTTACCGATGCAAATCAAGGGCACGCTTTTGACGGGTCAAGAAGAGAATGCTAAGTTGACTTAACTATTAAGCCTCAAACGTTTAGAACACGAGTGCGCGATTGAGTCCAGAACAACTAATTCCCAGGCTGGTCATCTACATGGTGGTGCTGTTGCTGGCGATCTCGGCCCACGAAGCGGCACACGCGTGGATGTCTTACAAGTTTGGCGACGACACCGCGCGGCTGTTGGGCCGGATCACTCTGAATCCGGTGGCTCACACCGATCCAATCGGCACGCTGCTGATTCCGATCGTCGGGTTTATCGTAGCGGCGATGGGCGGTTCGTTTTTTCTCATCGGGTGGGGCAAACCGACGCCGGTGAATCCACTGCGTTGGCGTCAAAAGGATCTCGCGAATGTGATGGTGTCGATCGCGGGCATTTTGGCCAACCTGTTGATCGCTCTCATTGCGTTTACGATCTATAAGGTGTTGCTGATCACCCGACTCGGCGCGTCCATACCAGAGAGCCTGGGCGAGCCAGTCGCTCTTTTTCTGAATTACCTTCTGATAATGAATGTTTCGCTGGCGGTCTTCAATCTCCTCCCTTTCCCGCCACTGGACGGCAGCAAGGTTTTGGAAACCTTCTTACCCGAGAGTATGCAGCCGGTGCTGGCATTACTCGAACAGTACGGATACTTGATCCTGATG
>DASXRE010000191.1:0-15276 GCA_036506775.1 Pyrinomonadaceae bacterium
CCCCGCACTCCAAGGAGGCGTCCTGTGGAACCAGCCTTTCTGCTTCAAACTGCATCACTCCCCGCTCCGAGAATATCCTTGCAGCCATAGTTTCAATCTGTGTAATCTGTGGCTAGTAATGGTTGCGCCCGCCGAAAACCAAAACGCTACCCTTTTAATTGTTGACGATGACCACGCCGCCCGCGAACGGCTGCGCGAGATCTTCGAAACCGCGCAGTATCGCGTCGTAACCGCCAACGAAGCGGCCTCCGCTCTGCGCGTTCTGAGGGGTGTGCGATGTGACCTGGTAGCACTCGATCTAGAGATGCCCGGCGTCGACGGGCTCGCGCTTTGCAAGCTGCTCCGTGCGCAACCAACCACCAGCAAGTTGCCGATCATCGCGCTTTCGGAAAGCGACGACGAAGCACGCAAAGTTCAAGCATTCACCGCCGGCGCCGACGACTACATCACCAAACCTTCAACGCCAGGCGAACTGCTCTCACGCGTCAGCCTGCATGTGCGCACGTCGCAGCGCGAGTGGGCACTGATTGGCAGCAATCGCGAGCTTCGCTTCCTGTCAGACATCGGGCGCGGACTTCTGCGCGCACTCGAACCCGAACAGCTCGTGCGACGCG
This sequence comes from Pyrinomonadaceae bacterium, assembly GCA_036506775.1. Taxonomy (GTDB): domain Bacteria; phylum Acidobacteriota; class Blastocatellia; order Pyrinomonadales; family Pyrinomonadaceae; genus PSRF01. Next base: position 615 of record DASXRE010000191.1, read on the forward strand.
TCGCCGGTGCGACTTACGATGCACTCGATGCCGCACTCTGCGCGGCTTATGTCAACGTCGGTCGTGACACACACGCCGTCTGCGTTTTTGATCGCGAGGGCAGTGCCGACGACCTGACTTTGCTGGACCAGAAAGCATTGCAGGACTGGCTTCGCACCAGCGCTTCCGCCAGCTCACTGCTGATCTCGCAGGCTTCCGATTTCTTTCTCGGCGACGACATTCACACCATCGAATATGTTTCGCCTTTTCGCTTTGCAGGCAGAGCGAAGGGCGCCCTCATAGTCGCCTTCGATCGACGCGACGAATGTGGTGAAACCGAGCGGCGTTTGATCGACGCCGCGGCGCAACAGACATCTCTCGCGGCCCACATCTGTTCGCTTTACCAGGCCGCACGCGACACCTCGTTGAGTCTCGCTCGCGAGGTCGAGCGGCGCACCGCCGAAAGCGAAGCGCAAAAACGATTCATCGAAGCAATCGTCGACAGCCTGCCCCTCTCGTTGTACGCGATTGACCGCGAGTATCGCGTCGCGGCGTGGAACCGCAATCGCGAACTCGGCGAGCTGGGTATTCCACGCGGCTCGGTGCTGGGCAAGAACGTCTTCGACGTACTGACTCGCCAGCCGCGCGAGATGCTCGAACAGGAGTTTGCCAGAGTGTTCGAGAGCGGTGAGATCGAACGCATCGAGCAAGAGACGCCGAGTCCCAAGGGCGATCTGCGTCACTGGGTGATTAGCAAGATTCCGATGTGGGCTGACATGACCGGCCAGGTGAGTCACGTGATTACCGTCGGTGAGGACGTGACTGATCGCGTCGAAGCAAATCGTGCTGTGGCGCGTGCGGAAAAACTCGCCGCAGTGGGCCGGCTCGCGGCGGGCGTGGTCCATGAGATCAACAATCCGCTCGCCACGATCTCCGCGTGTGCGGAATCACTGGAAGCGCGCGTTAACGAAGGCTCGTTTGACGGTTCCCCCGCGCTCGACGACTTGCGCGAATATCTCGGTCTAATCCGCAGCGAGGCCTTTCGCTGCAAGAGCATCACGATGGGCCTGCTTGACTTCAGCCGCACGCGTACGTCGCAACGGGTGATGATCGATCTCGCGGACGTGATTCGCTCGGCGGCACGCTTGCTTTCACACCAGAAGCGCAGTCCTGAAGTTGAGTTCAGGCTCGACATCGCGCCCGACCTTTTGCCAGTCTCCGGCGATCCGGGCCAGTTGCAACAGGCTGTCATCGCGCTCGCCACGAATGCCTTCGACGCGATGGGCGACAGCGGTTCGCTGGCGATCGTCGCCAGCAACAGCGACGACAAAGTGGTAATTGAAGTGAGCGACTCAGGCGTCGGAATTTCCCCGGAAAACCTGCCAAAAATCTTCGAGCCTTTCTTCACGACGAAAGAAATTGGGCGCGGAACCGGTCTCGGGCTGGCCGTATGTTATGGTATCTTAACCGAGCACGGCGGCTCCCTCGACGTGCAATCGACAATGGGAACAGGCACCACGTTCACCATTACTCTTCCCGCAATCAAGCAACACGAGGAATCGACGGTTGAGTGAGCAACAGCAAGCACGAATTCTGATCGCAGAAGACGAGGCCAACCTCCGGCTGGTGTTGCAAAAAGAGCTGGAACGATTGGGTTATCGCGTGCAGGCGGCACCCGATGGTGAAGCTGCTCTGCGTAAATTGGAAGAGAGCAATGTCGACGTGTTGCTGTGCGACATAAACATGCCGCGCATTGACGGCATGGAGTTGTTGCGCCGCGTTCATCAACGGCCCAACCCGCCGGAAGTAATCATGCTGACCGGCCAGGCGACCGTTGAGACCGCCGTCGAAGCGATGAAGCTCGGCGCGTACGACTACCTCACCAAGCCTTACAGCATCACTGAACTCGATGTGCGGGTGAAGCAGGCGGCTGACAAGCGGCGGTTGCGCGTCGACAACACGCGTCTGCGCGAGCAACTGGCGCGGCAGTCTGCCTTGCCGGAGATCGTTTCTGTTTCGGAAGTAATGAAAGAAGCGATCCGGTTGATCGAACGCGTGGCTCCTTCGGAGGCCTCAGTGCTGATCACGGGCGAGTCGGGCACGGGCAAAGAGCTGGTGGCCCATGCAATTCACCGTTTGTCGAATCGAGCGGAAGCATCGTTTGTGGATCTCAACTGTGCGGCCTTTCAGGAGTCGTTGCTCGAGTCAGAATTGTTTGGGTACGAGGCGGGCGCATTTTCCGGTGCGAAAGGCCGCAAGCTTGGTCTGATTGAGTTGGCCGACGGCGGCACGCTGTTTCTCGACGAAGTTACGGAACTGCCCGCGCAATTGCAGGCGAAACTGCTGCGCGCGATCGAGACGCGAACGTTCTTCAGAGTTGGCGGTGTGCGCAAGGTGGAAGTGAACGTGCGCATCGTTGCCGCGACCAATCGCAATCTCGACACCGTCGTCAACGACGGCGTGTTCAGATCGGATCTGCTTTATCGTATCAACGGATTTCAGATCAGTCTCGCGCCTTTGCGCGAGCGGCCCGAAGACATCGAACCGCTGACGCGTTATCTGCTCAAACAGATTGCGGGCACTCATCCGCCCGAACTGACGGAAGATACGTTCAACGCGTTGCGTACTTATCAGTGGCCGGGGAATGTAAGGCAGTTGAAGAACTGTCTGGAGCGCGCGGTGATTCTTTCGAACAACGGTCGCATCACACTCGCGGAGTTGCCGCCGGAAGTTACACGGCCGGCAATGGCCCAACCAGTCGTGCCAGGCGTTGCGCCGCCGATCGCTGCTGCCGGCGCTGAAGTGCTTGTTCCGGCTGCGGTCGCGCCGTCAACGTCGGGTTCGTTGCGGGAAGTGGAACGGCAACAGATTCTCGCCGCGCTTGAAAAGACCGGATGGCATCGTGGCAAGACCGCCGAGATTCTCGGCATCTCGCCTTCCACGCTCTATCGCCGCCTGCGCGATTACGATCTTGAACGTCGGAGATAACTGTAGGGGTGGCACTCCGTGGCCACCCCCTTGATCGACGAGCTTCTCGCGTGTCGGGGGCGGCCACGGAGTGCCGCCCCTACAGATTCCGTATCTTTAACTGCTTGCGATCGATCTTGCCGCGATCGTTTTTCGGCAGGGACGATACAAACTCAACCCAACGCGGATACTTGTAAACGGCAATACGTTCCTTGACGAACTGCTTGATCTGCTCGACGAGCTGATCGTTTCCTGCAAAACCTTCGCGCAGCACCACAAACGCCTTCGGTTTCACCAGTCCGTCAGACTCGTGGCCCACAACTGCACATTCGAGAATCGCCTCGTGCTGGAGCAAACAATTCTCGATCTCCGCCGGCGCGACGTACACGCCGGAGACTTTCAGCATGTCGTCCGTGCGGCCGTGATACCAGTAGTAACCATCCTCGTCTACGTGAAACTGGTCACCGCTCGTGCACCAGTCGCCAGCGAAGGTCTCTTTTGACTTCTCGTGCGCGTTCCAGTAGCAGAGCGCCGCGGAGTCGCCTTTGATCTTCAACGTCCCCATCTCACCGACGGGCACCTCGTTGTCATCGGCATCTACGATCTTCACGTCGTAGCCTTCAACGATGCGGCCGAGACTGCCGGGCTTGATGTCTCCCGGTCGATTGGTGATGTAGATGTGAAACATCTCCGCCGAACCGATGCCGTCGCAGATATCAACGCCATACGTGTTCATCCAGCGTTCGTAGAGTTCAATCGGCAACGCTTCACCCGCTGAGTAACAGAACCTGAGACTCGCGAGATCTTCAGCCGAAGCGCCGGGCAGGTTGAGCATCGAATTGATCATCGTCGGCACGGTGGTGAGGATTGTCGGACGGTAACGCTTGATGACTTCAAACATCTTTTCGGCCGTCGAGCGTTCCGAGAACAGCGCGGTAGCGCCGCCGACCGCGAACGGAAACAACAGATTCGTTCCCGTCGCATAGCCGAAAAAGAGTTTGGGAACAGAGATAGTCAGGTCGTCGGCGCAGACGCCCATCGCACGTTTCGCAAACACTTCTGTGTTGTAGGGCAGATCGTGTTGCAGGTGAACCGCGCCTTTCGGATGGCCTGTCGAGCCGGAGGTGAAGAGCCAGATCGCGATGTCGTCTCGACGTGTATCGGCCGGCGTGCATTCGTCGTCAGCGGCGCCGATCGCTTGGTTGAAACTCACCGCGTGCGGGAGGATCTTCTCCGTTCCTTGTCCGACGACTAAAATGCCGCGCAAGTAACGCGCTGTCTTGGCCGCTTCGGCCAACGTCTGCAACAGCGAGTCATGGACCACCGCCACGCGCGCTCGCGTGTACTCAAGGTAATACTCGTAATCCGGGGCCGGAAGCAGTGGATTGACCATCGTGATCACTGCACCGATGCGCGCCGCGCCAAACCACGTCCAGACAAACTCCGGACAATCCGGCAAAACGATTAGCACGCGATCTTCGATTTCGGCGCCAAGCTTGCGCAATGCATTGCCGGCCCGATTCGAGAGACGCGCCGCCTCGCCGTAGGTCCATTTGCGATCTTCAAAGTAGAGACAGGTTTTGTTTTCGCGGCCTTCCTCGAGATTGTGGTAGAGGAAGTAATCCGCCATGTTGAAGCGTTCAGGAAACGACGGCGTCATGCTTTCTGGTTGAGTGGCCTCTTGGCTTGGTAGCTCTCTCTGTGCAACCTCTGTGTCCTCTGTGTCTCCGTGGTGTTCTTTGTTAGCAAATCATTTACCACCGAGACACAGAGGACACAGAGGTTGCACAGAGCTGAATTCAATCTAGGGCACGTTCTTTGGTGCGTCTGAATGAAAGAACCTCTCCAGGAAATTTGCGAGGGTTGCTTCGTCTTCAGGACTGCTTGAGTTGAACTTGAGCGCGAAACCGATTTCCGATGCTTCATCGACAACTTCGGCCCAGAAGTTAACTGTCTGCGTCCCGGTGAGTTGAATCTCCAGCCAGACCAGTTCCCTGACTTCAACCTTGCCGCCGGTCAACACGAAGCATCCGCTGCGACTCAAATCCGTCACCGTCGCATCCTCACGTGACTGTACGCCTTCCCAGCGCGCCGGAAGGTTCACTCGTACCCTTGGTGCAGATCTTCTGTCTTTCATTTCCATGCTTTTAGTGTGCGAACGGGCAGCCCGCACTGCCGTGTTTGATATCGAGATAGGTGCGAGCCTCCCAGAGTTCGGGAAAGAACTTCTTGTCGAGCGTGGTCTTTAAATAACCGATGCCTTCCGAGCCGCCGGTGCCGCGCTTGGCTCCGACCATGCGTTCGACCATCTTGATGTGATGCGAACGCCACAGCGAGAAGTATTCGTCGTGCTCCATCAGCGCTTCCGCGAGTTGAAACTCCTCATAACGACTTTCAAAGTGCGTGAGAATTTCGAGTATGGCCTGCGCGGGCTGGCTGACGTCAAAACCGCGGTGTTCGAGCGCGCGATAGAACGCGTCCGCAAGCGACGGTTGGTCCAACCTCGATTGCAAACGTTCGAAAGCAAACTGATCGTCCTTGAATTCACGGAGAATGCGCTCGTCCTTCAGTCCCGACGAAAACTCGATCTCGCGAAACTGCATCGACTGAAAACCACTCGCGGGATTTAGTTCATCGCGAAACGCCAGAAAGCTGATCGGCGTCATGCTTTCCAGGATGTGAATCTGTTGCACGAGCAGCTTCTCGATATCGACGATCCGTTTGATGGCGCGCGTGGCGGCCGGCAGACGATCCTCGGCAAGAAACTGTATCGCAGCGTCGAGTTCGTGCAGGATCTGTTTGAACCACAACTCGTACGCCTGATGTACGGTGATGAAGAGCAGTTCGTCGTGATGTGCGGGAGCGGAAAGACAGTCCTGCAAATTGATCAGGTCCTGCACGCGAAGATATTTGTTGTATGACAGTGGCGGTTTCTCGCCGTACGTATTAGACATCCAGAATGCTGCCCCTAGAATGTTGCTCCGGCCGCTTCGGGTTCGCGGTGCGCGTCTGATTCTGCGATCTTCTTCATCTCGCCGATCACGAGTTCCAGCTCTTCGTCAGTGGTGTAGAAATGTGGCGAGATGCGCACTCCGGCGCCGGGCCGGTAATCGATTATGAACTCGCGTCGAATCAGCTCCTTCGTGATGGCGGCCGCGTGTTCGTGGAACACCGTGACGGTTCCGCCGCGCTGCTCTGGATCGCGTGGACTGGTTACCGTGAAGCCAGCCTCTTCAGCGAGATCAATCAGGTAACTGGTTTGTCGTACGCTTTTTTCACGAATCTTGTCGACTCCGATGGTGTTGATGATCTTGTAACCCGACTGCGCCGCGTAGAGTGCCGGGATTGCCGGAGAACCGTGCAGAAAGCGCGTGATGTTCGGCGCGTAACGAAGATTGGTGTCAAAGGCAAACGGCGCTTCGTGGGCCATCCAGCCGGTGGTTTTTGGTTCCAGTCTGGTTTGAAGATCGGGCCGCACGTAAAGATAACCGGCGCCTGGTCCACCACACAGCCACTTGACCGAACCGCCAGTCGCGAAGTCGGCATCAAGCTCCTTCACACTGAATGGGACCGTGCCCGCGGATTGATACGTGTCCAAAACCACCATCGCGCCGACTTCATGCGCGCGTTGGATAATTGCGCGTGCGTCCTGCAAAAACGCACTCTTGAAAAGCACGTGCGAAAAAGGAACCAGCAGCGTTGACTCGTCGATCGCCGCCAGCATCCGTTCCAGCGGCACAGTGATGCCGTCGTCTGATTTGACTGTTTCGATGTGCAGTTTGCCGTCGCGCGCGTGCGCTTCGTAGACGTACATCACGGAAGGAAAGTTGAGTTCCGAATAGACGATCTTGTTTCGTTCCGGCGATGGTTCGAGACACGACAGCACCAGCGACTGGCAGATCGAGACGTTCTGGTGCATCGCGACGGTGCCCGGATCAGCGCCGATGATGCGCGCGACCTCATCGCCGACACTCACCGGCATATCCCACCAGCCTTCGGCCCACGCACGCACGCCGCGCGTCGCCCAGGTTTCGGCGTAATCGTGCAGCCGTTCGTAGGTGGCTTTCGGCATCGCGCCGAGACTGTGCGAGATCAGGTAGACCGTTTTATCGAGAATCGGAAACTCGCTGCGCCACTTCAGTAAGTCGTCAGACAAGAAAGAGCCCTCCTGCAGGCAGTGATGCAGTCTGAATTACAAGAGCTTGTTCCACAGGACGCCTCCTTGGAGTGCGGTGACTCGTCGCCGCTTTGGTCCGGTACTATCGCTGCGACATCGCCAGGCCAAAGCGGTGACAAGTCCCCGCACTCCAAGGAGGTACTAAGTACTAACTGCATCAGTACCCTCCTGCGGTAAATGTACCAGAATCGTGTAATCTGTGCCTAAGATGTGGAAGTTCGCGCGTCCAATCAGACACAACATAGAAGAAACTCGCTGGCCCTCGGCGGATGAGGTAGCGCGTTCGCATCTGTTCAGACCGGTGCGAATCGGGCGGCTGGAGGCGCGCAGCCGCACGTGGGTACCGGCTATGGTGCCGTGGCGCGCAACAGAGGACGGCTTTGTTACGCAGCAAAACCTCGACTGGTATCGACGCTTTGCTGAAGGACGTCCGGGAGTTTTGGTAGTCGAAGCGACGGGCGTGCGCGATATTCCGAGTGGTCCGCTGTTGCGCATTGGTGATGATCGGTTTGTTCCCGGTCTGCGCAAGCTCGTCGAGACGGTGAAAGAGGCGAGTCGCGGCGAGACGCTGTTGTTCATTCAGATCATCGACTTCCTCGGGGTGAAGCGCCGGCCTGAGAAGGCGAAGTACCTGCAACGGTTTTTGCACATCACTGATCGCCACCGAGAAGCTTTGTCGGCGCTCTCCGGCCAAACTTACTGGTTGACTGCTGACCAGGATCGCGTACGCAGTTTTCTGGAAGCGGCAGAGGACGCGCTACTAGAGACGGTTCTATCACCACGAGAGCTCGAAGCACTGAACTTTGGTTACCGCGAGCGCGTGACTGACATGCATCTCCCGCACGTGCGAAACCTGCCAAACGAGCTGCCGGGCATCTTTGCGGCTGCGGCGAATCGCGCACGCGAAGCAGGTTTCGACGGCGTTGAACTGCACTATGCGCACGCCTACACGATGGCTGGATTTCTGAGTCGACAAAACAATCGTAACGATGGCTACGGCGGCTCGCCCGAGAATCGGGTGCGCTTGCCGCTCGAGGTTTTTTGCGCCGTGAGAGAGCGTGTCGGTGAGGATTACGTCGTTGGCGTACGGTTTCTCGCGGATGAAGTGATCGAGGGCGGTAGCCGGGTTGAGGACGCGATGTTCTATGCAAAAGAATTCGCGCGCGCCGGATTTGATTTCCTGTCACTCTCGAAAGGCGGGAAGTTCGAAGACGCACAACAGCCGAAGGTGGGCCAGGCGGTCTATCCGTATACCGGTCAGAGCGGTTACGAGTGCATGCCGACGGTGCTGTCTGACGAGGCTGGACCATTCGGACGGAGCGTGCCGCTGGTTGCGCGTATCAAGCGGGCCGTGAACGAGGCCGGTTATCAAACGCCGGTCGTCGCGACGGGCGGCATTTCTACATTTGAACAGGCGGAGGAGATCCTGCGTCTGGACCAGGCCGACATTGTGGGCATGGCGCGTCAGGCGCTGGCTGATCCGGACTGGTTTGTGAAAGTCAGGCTGGGGCGCGGTAATGAAGTGCGGCGCTGCACCTATACGAACTACTGCGAAGCGCTGGACCAGGCACACCGTCCGGTGACGTGCAAGTTGTGGGATCGGATGGATCTCGATGAGCCGGGAATTGCGACGGTCGATGAAGGACGTCGCCGGCTAGAACCGCCGGCCTGGCGTTAATTCGTCGAAATTGCGGATGAACTCCGGGTCGCGTTTCTTCAAGTCGTCGTAAGTCACACGACCGCTGCGCGTCATTACACTAAACGCCAGATCCATCGGGCTCAGGTGCATGTAGTTCCGCACGTTCTCAAACCACAACATGCTTTCAAACGCAGCAGACTGATATTCCTCGATGATCGGCTTGCGTGTTTTTTCGAAATGCGTCAACGCCGTTTGCAGGTCGGTGCTTTGTCGAAACGAGCCGGCGAGTGCGATCGCGTCTTCCATCGCGAGCTTCGTGCCTGAGCCGATTGAGAAGTGCGCAGTGTGCAAGGCATCGCCGAGCAGCACGACACTATCGAAAAACCAATGCTCGTTTTTGACCAGCAAAAACTGAATCCACTTCGAGTTGTTTGATAGCAGCGGGTGGCCTTGCAAATCCGTTGCAAACACTTCTTCCAGGTATGTTCTTGTCTCGTTATCCGTCATTCGATCCAGGCCCGCTCTTTTCCACGTTTGCGGATCACACTCGACGATGAACGTGCTCGTCTGTTTGTTGAACTTGTACGAGTGGGCGGCAAAGGTGCCGGCGGCATTTTCGCGAAATGTCAGGGTCAGGCCGTGGAACAACTGGTTCGTGCCGTACCAGATGTAACGATGCGAACGCAGATCGAGTTGTGGTCTGAGGTGTTCGAGGTAGTTCAGACGAACTGTGCTGTTCACTCCGTCCGCTGCGACTAACAGATCGCAGCCGGTGCGCAGTGAATCGATGTCGTGAATCTCGGTGCGGAAACTGATCTCGATGCCCAATTGTTCCGCGCGGCGCTGCAGGAGGTTGAGCAATCGCAGGCGCGCGATACCCGAAAAACTGTTGCCGTGGATTGAGATTTTTGCGTCTCGATGGCCGACGTCGACGTTGTCCCACGCCTCGAACTGTTTCGTGATCTCCGCGTGTGACTCTTCATCTGCCGCGCGCAGGTTCGCGAGCGTCTTGCCGGAAAACACCACACCCCAACCAAAGGTGTCGTTTGGTGCATTGCGCTCGTGGATATGAATCCGGCGCGACGGGTCGGCCTTCTTCATGAGGATGGCAAAATACAACCCCGCCGGCCCGCCGCCGATGATGTTTATGTTCATCCGGTCTCCGCTGAACGTTCCTTCAAGAGTTGACCGGCGATTACGAGTTTCTGGATCTCGGAGGTGCCCTCGTAAATGCGTAAAGCGCGGATCTCGCGATAGAGCCGTTCAACCACGCTGCCATACACCAGGCCCGCGCCGCCGTGAATCTGCACCGCACTGTCGATGATTCTTCCGGCGGCTTCCGTGGCGAAGAGTTTCGCTTCACTTGCTTCCCGCGTCACGCGCGTTTCGCCAGTGTCTCGTGCATACGCAGCGCGATAGACGAGCAGCCGCGCGGCGTCAAGTTCGGTGACCATGTCGGCGAGTTTTTCCTGGACCAGTTGATGCTCACAAAGCAAACGTCCGAACTGTTTGCGCGTTGACGCATAGCGGACAGCTTCGTCCAGCGCGCGCCGTGCCATGCCACAAGCCGCCGCGCCGACGCTCGCACGAAACGTATCAAGTGTCTCCATCGCGAGACGAAATCCGTCGCCCTCGTTGCCAAGAATGTCTTCCGCAGGCACGCGGCATTCGTTGAAGGCGATTTCGCCAATCGGATGCGGCGCCATCAATGGAGTACGTTCGACTACACTGAAGCCCTGCATCTTCGAGCCGACCACAAAAGCAGAGAGCACGGCGCGCCCGTCCTCACGTGAGCCAGTGCGTGCAAAGACGGTGTAGAAATCAGCGATGCCGGCGTTTGAAATAAATCGTTTGCGGCCATCGATGACGTAGGTTTCGCCATCGCGCCGTGCAGTAGTCTGAATGGACGCAACATCTGAACCGGCGTCCGGCTCAGTCAATGCAAACGCGGCGACTGCTTTGCCGCTCGCAGCACGCCCAAGCCAGAACTCGCGAACGTGATCGGGTGCTGCCCGCGCGATCGCGTAGGTGCCGAGACCCTGCATCACAAACGCGAGATCCGCCAGCGACGAAGAATAAGCGAGCGCCTCGCGAATCAAACACAACGCACGCGTGTCGAGCCGCGATTCCGCGACCGCGTAATTCAAGAGACCAGCGCCTGCAAGCAGGCCAACAAAGTGACGTGCGAGCCCTTCAACATCGTCCTCGACCCCGCCGTGTGGTTCGATCTCGCGCGCCACAAATTGAGCCACGCCTTGCGCAAGGTTGCGATGTTCGGGAGTAAAGAACGGCAGTTCGATCATTTGAATCTCGCTTCCCGTTTCGCGACAAACGCCTCGTAGGCTTCACGATAATCAGGGTGCTGCATGCAGATCGCCTGCGCCTGCGCTTCACACTCCAGCGCCGCTTCGAGATCCATATGAAACTCGCGATTAAGCATCTCTTTCGTTTTGCCGAGCGCGAACGCTGGTCCACGAGCCAATCGCTCGGCGAATTCGAGCGTCGCGTTTGCCAACTCAGCGGCGGGCACGACCCGATTGTAGAGTCCAATCCGTTCTGCTTCGGCTGCGGAAATGAAGTCTCCCATGTAGAGAAGCTCCGTCGCCTTCGACAGCCCAACGACGCGTGGCAGCAAGTATGACGCCAGCATGTCCGTGCCCGCGAGTCCGACTTTCACAAACAGAAAAGCAATGCGCGCCTCTTCGCTCGCGATGCGCAAATCCGACGCGAGCGCGATGCAGGCACCCGCACCGGCCGTCGTTCCGTTCAAACTGGCGATCACCGGTTTCGGCAACGCGCGGATGTTGCGGATGAGTTCGCACGTCATGCGAGTAAACTCGAGCAGGCCCTCCATGTCGCGCTTGAAGAGTTCACCAATGATGTCGTGCACGTCACCGCCCGAACAAAACGCCCGACCGGATCCAGTGATGACTACGACACGAACATCTCGCTCGTCGCGCAACGCGGCAAACGTGTCGGTTAACTCGCGATAGACTTCAAACGTCAGCGCGTTCAGCCGCTCCGGACGATGCAACGTGATCGTCGCGACGCCCTGTTCATCCTGCTCGTAAAGAAACGACACGGGTTGCTTCATGCTGGTATCAGCGCCATTCCTTCGATTTCGACCTTTGCCGCGTCATCCAGAAGTCCAGCCACTTGTACCAAAACCATGGCCGGAAAATGTCGGCCCATGTGTTTTCGATACCGTTCGCCCACTTCGCCCGTCCGCTCAAGGTACTCAAGTTTATCGGTCACATAGATGATCAGGCGAACGATATGTTCGGGCTTTGCGTGCGCAGCCTGCACGACGGTCATGACATTCGCGAGCGCGCGATCAAACTGCTCGACAAAATCGTCGCTCACGATCTGCTGCTTTTCATTCCATGCAATCTGACCTGAGATGAACAGCAACTTACCGCCAGCATCGGCGAGCAGACCATTCGAATAACCGCTCGGTGCGCCGAGTGATTTGGGATTAATCAGCGTGAATGGCATGAGGAGGTTATAGAAGCTTGTCCAGCCGGGAGGCAAGTTGTCCGGCTAGATTGCCACTCGGATCGAGGCCTCCAATCGGCGGGCCGGCCATGTTTCCTTCCTTGTCGAGAATCACGACCGACGGCAACTGATCGATGCCAAACTTTTTCGATACCACACCATCGGGGTCGCGCAGGACGGTGACTTTCAGACCATATCTCTGCGCGAAGTTGCGGAGCTGTTCGTCGCTCGCATAATTCTTCGACTTCGGATCTGTTGACTCCGTGGAAACCCAATAAACTACGACCGAGCGATTGGAATACTCGTCGGCGAACTTTCTTACGCCTTGCAGTTGCGTTTTCGACAACGGCAGCCAGGAGGCGCCGAACGCCAGCACTACCACTTCACCGCGCAAGCTGTCAGAGGTCACTGTTTGGCCGTCTATCGAACGCAGCGAGAAACTCACTGGCCCACCGGCGCTGCGGTCTTGCGCAAAGGCGATCGAACTCGCGGCCAGCAGCAGCAACCCAGCCAGGATCCTCTTACGAATGTTCAGAACCATCTTTTCTCCTTGGTCGAAGCGCGCGGGGAGGCCGTTCGACTGGTGCTTTAGATGAGTCCGCCCGGGGTTTCGTTGGACTAATCCTTCCGCGGTTCAGGCGGTGGTTCGCCAAGTACCTGTCTGTAGAGAGCGCAGTAATCATCCCACGTATCCATGTCGCGAGCAACAAAGGGCGAGTCAACCGGGATGCGCTTCACGTCGCCACGGTGTGCTTCGAAAAGTGCTCGCAAGCCGCGTGCTGGACTCAGGTTCTGCAACTCTGCGCGGTAGCGGAGGTCAATCAAAACGGGGTGTCCGCCACGATTCTGCCAAGTGGGAATGAGCAACGGAGTGCCGCTTTGCCACTCCGAGATGAGAGTAGAAACTACGCCTGCCGGCACTGCCGGATGGTCAGCGAGAGCAATCAAGGTAGCTTTTGCTGTGTGCGGGAGTTGCTGAACCCCCGCGGCAATTGAAACGTTCATCTCGCTGTCCGGATCAGGGTTTGTAGCAAAGGTAACTGGCAAATGGTTTATTCGTTCGCGAACTTCCTCCGCCCGATGGCCCAACACGACGACGATAGTTTCGACGCCGGCTTTGCGTAAGTAGTCGATGCAGGCTTCGATGACGGTTTGTTTGCCGAAGGGAAGTAACGGTTTGAACGCGCCCATCCGGTTGGAGCGGCCGGCGGCGAGGATTAGTGCTGCTACATCCAACTTAGTACCTCCTTGGAGTGCGGGGACTTGTCACCGCCTTTGCCGAACGATCCTGGACCAAAGCGGTGACGAGTCCCCGCACTCCCAGGAGGTGCTATGTCGTGAGATCTCTTAAGGCGCGCAAAGTGTATTGACGGGCCATCTGCTTGCGCCACTGGTAAACGAAGTCTGTGTTGTCGAGCGGTCGAGCCTTGATGTAAGCGGCTTCGGCCGCGGCGTGGATTTGATCCTCGACCAGCGGCTTTCCGATCAATGCACTCGCGGCTTCCTTGACCTCTACGGGAGCCGGCGCAATCCCGCCCAGCACAATCTTCGCATCTTCGACTGATCCGTGGCTCATGTTTACCCAGGCAGCAACGCCGAGTACGGGAAAATCGAACGCGCCGCGACGGCGCAGTTTTTGATACGAAGCGCGCCAGCCGTTGGTCGGTGGGAGTTGAATATCAACCAACAGTTCGTCGGGGCGCTTGTGTAGATAATCGATCCCGTCGTCGTTGTAGAAACCGGCTGCGTCGATGATGCGTTCGCCGAGTGTGGACGCTAGGCGAAACTTTGCACCGATCGCAACCATCACAGGAACAAGATCTGAAGACTGCACGGCCCAACACTTCGCGCTGCCGGGCGCGACCCAGCAAACGTCACCGTCTTTCTTGAGACAAAAATTTATACCGCGGCGCCACTCGTAGTTTTGATCGTAGTAGTTGCAGCGCGTATCGAGCAGCAGATTGCCGCCGATGGTGCCCATGTTTCGCAGAATGGGTGTGGAGATAGTGCGTGCAGCTTTGGCAATGACGGGATAGTCGCGATTGATGACCGGGTGATCGCAGATGTCTGTGAGCGTGACGGAGGCACCGATGCGCAAACCGTGTGCGCCGGCGCCGGTGATTTGGTTCAACTCAGCCAGGCGCATGACCGAGATCACTCTCTTCGGCATCTGTTGCCGCCGCTTCATATTCGGATACAGATCGGTGCCGCCGGCGACGAACTGTCCCGCTGGACCAGCGTCCGCCATAATCTTCACCGCCTCCGCGATTGTCTGCGGCGTGTGATATTCAAATTTCGGCAACCGCATCATAAGAGTCTTGCTACCTTAGCCACAAAGAGGCACAAAAAGCACAAATCAATTAACTGCGATGATCCCTTGTGCTTCTTGTGCCTCTTGTGGCTCA
>DASXRE010000192.1:0-32566 GCA_036506775.1 Pyrinomonadaceae bacterium
GGCGCAGTAACCAACTGTACGCCGTAAACGCCACCAGCGAACCAAACAAACTCAAATACACGAGCGCTCCGATCGAAACCCACGACGTGCCGGCAAAGTTGAGCCGTTTGAAATCGCCCAACACCAGACCAGCCAACAAAAGCAAACTCCCACCAGCCAACATCTGCATTCCCGAGGCTAGCGAAGTCGGAGCTTTGATCGGATTTCGATTCGAGTAGACCGATCCACTCGCCCACAAAAACGCGGCCAACACCACCACGCCAGCACCGATCAGACTCATGGCCGACGCACCGCTACTGTGATTCAAACCGCCGCCGCTCACCAGCAACGCCACCCCTGCCAGTCCAATCAAGACGCCGAGCAAAACTTTCGCGTTGGGCCGTTGGCGAGTCAGTGCCCAGTTCACGATCACCACCCACAAAGGCTCGGTGGCCACCAGCAGCGCCGTCAAACCTGACGCGATATATTTCTCGGCCCAAGTGACGCCACCATTGCCGCACAGTAACAACAACGCACCAATCAAAAACGCGCGGCGCCACTGTGCAAACGAAGAGTCGGCTTTATCACCCTTGAACCTGGCCCAAGCGAACAGGATCGCACCCGCACTCAGAAAGCGTGCCGCGGCCATCAAAAACGGTGGCAACGTTTCGATCGCGTAACGAATTGCGAGGTAGGTTGAGCCCCAGATCAGATAAACCGCAGCGAATGCCAGAATGATGACAGCCCGTGATGAATCTGCAGGTCTCATAAGCGAGAGAAACGAACCCACAGATTACAATAAAAAAGGCCCGCGCATTCGCGCTGGCCTCCATTGTTCGTGTGCCTTTGTGCCTCTTTTTGTGGCTTAAGGCTTCTTCCGATTGTCGTCCTTGGGACGATTGTTGTTTGGTGGCGGCCGGTTGTCTTTCCGGTTCTCGATAACCTTCACCGGTTCCTTGGGCGGTCGCTTGTCCTGGTCTTTTCGTTGCGCAAACGCGCCTGCCGAAACGACCCCCAGCATCGCCACCACCACTATTTGTCGCACCAACCTAATCATTTTCGCCTGAGCCTCCTCATGCCAAGTTGCGCGCATGGGAGGGAGAAAGAGACGCGCCGTCACTAGAGGTCAGCAAGATAGATGCCATAAACGCACGATCGACGCGGGTGCGTTTTTCTGGGGAAAGTCTACCAGCAGGCGCCAGAATTCGCACGGTTTCGAGTTGTTTCGCACCTTATCGTGCAGGTCCGCTAACGCCTCACGGTCACACTCAATGTACCCACATTGCCACTCGTATCGAAGGCTCTCAACGAGATCGTGTGCTCGCCCGCGCCCAGTGCACCAAAGTCCACGGAATAGACTTCATGGCCACTGTCAGCAATTCCGTCCTCAGGAAAAACCGGAATCCAGGCCGCGCCGTCGAGACTCGCATCCGCCTTCTTTACTTTTCCGGTTGCGTCGTCAACGGAAAACACCACCCGCACCGAATCGCGAGTCATCTGTGGTTGGCTCATCACTTTGACGACTGGAGGCGTGTTGTCGATATCTATCGGCTCACTCAAGCGTTCGCCGGTGAGCTTTTGACCAGGCGGATTGTCAGGCGCGTCGGATGCAACCACTTTGATCACGTAGCGCCCGTCAGCCAACGTTGCGCCGTCGATCGTGTAAAAGTTTTCACGCAATTTGTCCTTCAACAAGCGAAACGTCTGTTCGTTCAGCGCTCGATAATAGATGGAGTACTCGAGCGTGTCGGAGTTGCGATCTTCTGCCTGCCACTGAAACGACCGCGCGCCGCGTTGATAGAAACGACGCGGCGGCACTTGCGCCACTGGTCCAAACAACGACGGATCAAGTCCCGATGATTCAACGTTGGGATCGACTGTTACCTGGGCCATCTGTTGCAAGCCAACTCCGTTCGGCAACACGGTGATCGACAAAACCTCGGGCGCGACGTTGCGTGGTAAATAGGCGACACTCACGTCCTCGATCCACGCAGGCGTGGCTGATGAGGCCGCGGAGCGTACCGTCGCACGCCACTGAATGAAGCGAGCCCGCGGACTGGCAATCTGATTCCCTTCCGGATTGCGATAAGGCGTACTCCAGTCGCTCCAGGTTGCATCGGGCCGCTCGCCATTGCCGGTGCGTGTTTGCACTTCGACTGCGCCCGCGCCGCGCCACCAGATCCTGCCCCACGAAGCCGTCAACTTTGCGTCTCGTACCGGCGACTCATACGAACCCTCACTCATCAGTTCGTTGCCGAAACGAAAGAGTTTTCCCTGGTTGCTCGAGGCCGCGTAGACCTGATTGTTCTTCACGAACAACGACGAAATCTGTCCTTCCGGAGACTGGAGCAACAGCGTGTCGCGACCATCGTTGGTCACTGAATAGATGCGGCCTTTGTCGGCAGTGCCGATCAAGACGCTACCGGGTTGCAGAGACGGCGCGATCGAAAACGCAGTCACAGTCGGCGAACTCCACACGACATCTGTGGCGCCGTCGGGAAGAATGCGAAACACTGCGCTCCGCGCTGTGGAAACGTCGTTGCGACTGCGCGCTGGCGTTGCCTGGTTTTGAATCGGAGCACCACTCTCATCAATCGCAGTGATGGTGACCGAGGTCGTGGGCGTGCCGCCTTCAGCCGGTTGCGGCGTACTCACTGCGGGAGCCGTGGGTGTGCGCGCAGTCGAAGCAGCGTCACTGAGTGCCAGCGCATAGATCGAACCATCAGCCGCAGGTGCCAGCGCGTGAATCTCGCGCAGTTGCGTGTCGAACAAAGCAAACGTTTTTCCTTCCGGCGAAACGCGCAACACCAAACCACCGGAGTCTGTGCCCGCGATCAAATCGCCTTGCGGCGTGACCGCCAGCGAAATGACGTGTGTCTGGGTGGTATTCACGAGCAGTGACGATTCAGGCGTCGCACCCGCAGAACGCACGCGATAGAGTTTGCCGCTGTCGCCGGTGCCGACTGCGAGCGAACCATCAGGCATCACCGCGAGGGACCAGATGTACTTGTCGCCGGGATCGAAATACACATCCGCCTTTCCGTCTGACCCAATGCGATAGACCTTGCCGTCGGGAGAGGTTCCGGCAAACACGGCACCGTCGCGACCGATCGCCAGCGCTGTCACGTCGAGTTCCGCGGCGTCGAACAGAAGGGAGCCGGTGCCGTTTGCGGCGATCTTGAAAGTCTTGCCGTCGTGTCCGGTGCCGAGATAGACGTTGCCTTGATCATCAATCGCGCTGGACCAAATGTAGGTTTGCTGGGTGTTGTAGACCTCGTTGAGCTTCGGCGAAAGCATCAACACTCCGGTATCACTGATCGACACTCCGCGCGCATCGCCCTTGAGCAATTCGGTACGGCCGCTCGTTTCCCAAAGGGCCGGTTGTCCGGCTCGTGCGCCGATGAAAACAGCGAGCACGAGCAGAGTGATGGTAATGACGGGGATGCTTCCTGGTTTTTTGGTGATCATCGTTTGGTCAGTTTCCTATGTACTTGGCATAGAGCGAGCGAGCGGTGGCAATTTCATCGGTACCACGGACGATCGAGCGTGCATCTTGAAAGATCGTGAGTTCGAATGGTCCAGTCCTGAAGCGCAGCAGATATTTATTGAACTTCACCTCGCCGGCCGGACGAAGTCTTTCGGCCAGCGCACGAAAGTCGACGACGCTTGGTTGTGACGGAGAGATCTGAACGGCATCACGGCCGCAAAGCACTGCGGCAGTTTCTGTCGAAGCCGGCGAAAGAGTTTCAAACTGGCCCAGGCCGCAGGTTGGACAATCAGCGTGCGGCGCGGCAAGACCAATCTTGCGCCACTCGTTACGCCAAACGTCAAATTGCATCAGGGACCCGTGAAGTTCATCAACCTTTCCGGTGATTAGCTTCAGCGCTTCAGTGACCTGGACCGCCGAGACGATGCTGATGATCGGCATGATCACGCCTGCGGTGTCGCAGGTCGGCGCGCTCGCAACCGGCGGAGCTTCTTCGAAGACGCAACGCAAACAGGCTGTTTGCTGCGGGCGAATCGTCATCGTGACGCCGTACGAGCCGACAGCCGCGCCGTAGATCCAGTTCATTTCATGCTTCACGCAAGCATCATTGATGAGATAGCGCGTCGCGAAGTTGTCAGTGCCGTCAACAACGACGTCGCAGCCGTAGATTAATTGTTCGATGTTGGAATGGTTAACGTCGGTAACGTGCGGTTCGATCTCGATGTCTGAATTGATCTCGCGCAGGTGATTCGCGGCGGCGATCGCTTTCGGCAGACGCCTTTCAGCGTCAAGTTCGGTGAACATCGTTTGGCGTTGCAGGTTGGAAGGTTCGACAAAGTCGCGATCGACGATGCACAAGCGCCCAACGCCTGCGCGACACAGTGCTTCTGCATGTGCGGAACCGAGTGCGCCGCAGCCGACAATCAGTACTCGCGCCGCGAGGAGTTTGCGCTGTCCCGCTTCACCGATACTATGGAACAGAATCTGTCGGCTGTAGCGATCGTTCACTGAGGCTTCGGCGTTCACTGCGGTTTCAGTATAACAGGAACGATCATCGCCCGAGAGCGGTTGCGGCTGCGTTGTACATGAGGTCAGTGGACGGAATTTTTCCGGTCCAGAGTTCGAATTGGCGACGGGCTTGGGCGACGAGCATCGGCAACCCGCCGAGCGTTTGGCAACCCGCCGCACGCCCTTGTTTCAGGATTTCGGTTTCGATCGGATTGTAGATGAGATCGTAAACAAGCCCCGCGCCACTTAACTGTTCGGCCACAGCGGGCGCTTGGGGCGTAGCATTGATCACTACGTCATATCCTGCAAAAGAAGCTGTCGACAGCAGCTCACAGGGAACCTCGAAAGCCTCAGTCATCGATTTTGCTTTCATCGGAGCGCGCGCAAATAGCGTGACTTTCGCGTGATCCCGTTTCAACGCCCACACGGCGGCGCGCGCCGCGCCTCCTGCGCCAATCACCGCCACGGATAGACCACGAAGTGAACCGAGACGCTCCCGCAACGGTTCGATCAAGCCGTGAACATCTGTGTTGTATCCAAGTAATCTGTGGTCCTCAACTACGACAGTGTTTACGGCGCCGATCTCTTGCGCTTCCTTATCAACCCAATCCAGCAACTCCATCACAGTCGACTTGTGCGGCGCCGTCACACTCAAACCACGCAGGTTCCAATCAAGCTCCCGCGTAGCCGGATGGACCATGCGTTTGATGAACGCCTCGATGTCACGCACTTCCAGTGGCAGATAGACTCCATTCACCTCTTCCGCTGCAAACGCAGCGTTGTGCATGTGCGGCGAGACTGAGTGCATAACGGGCAGTCCCACCAGACCGCAGATTATTGTCTCCTCGTTGATTTCATCGACGCGGTAAACCGAACGGAGTTGACGCGCGTTGACTTGACCGGGAGCGGTCGCGCTCTCGTCTTCCAACGAGGCGTAAGTCAGATACGCGCCGCGCGACGGACCGAGGATGCGTGTAGCGATCCCCGCGTCACCCATTGCGATCGCGATCAGTTCACGCTTCTCATTTCGGGCGCGAGCGAGCAGCTTGAAAATGCGAATGCAGTCTGTTATGTCATTCGCCTGGACGGCGATCTTGACGATGTGCGCCGGAGTGGCAGCCAAACGTTTGTAGATCTGTTCGAGGTCTTCCGGAACGCCGCTGAAGTCGTGGTGGGACACGATCATCCGCGAGGATTCAACTGACGACGTGAGGACTAAATCCGCTTCTATGTCGCACAACAAGCGCCGATCCCGTCCTAAATCCCTTTCCCAAAACGTCTCTCGCTCAGAGCGACTCAAGGTTCGGTGACCGCCCTGGTCGGTTGGTCGAAAGGTGAGAATCAAAGCGGATGAAAGACGAGGCAGTAATTTCTCAAGTTCACCAACCAAATCATCGGAGTCAACACAATCAAGCCGTAACTCAACAATATCTGCAAACTCGCTCGCTCGCTGACACGCCTGCTCGAGTTCCGCAAAACTCTTCGCGCATACAGGCACACAGACGCGCACTCTATTTGGGTTCGTGAGTTTCAAAATGACGAGTCGGCGCTTCCACTCCCAGATGTCGCGTCGTGCCTTCCGTCACACTCGGTGCCGGGGCTCGTAGTTCATCTGTTCTGCGTGGCAACGTCGGCGGTACTGGCTGAGCAGATGGCACGAACGGCACTCGCGGCGCGCCAATTCCCGCGCTTCTCTCTTTCTCTCTCACGCGAATGAACTGCGCGACGCCCTTCCCCATGAGCGAAAACGCCGGAATCAACATCCAGAACCACCACGCCGCGCCGATTGTTCGCGAAAGCGCAATCGAAATGATCAGAAACGCGATGCCGATGAAGATGTTCTTGAAGGCGACGTCGAGCGTCAGTTCTCTGCGGCGGCGGCGGCGTGGTCCACAGTCTTCTTCGACCACGTCTTCAGCCGGTCGCTGGGCCAACTGGCCCGTCAGCGCCTGTGGCACCAGACTGATGTTTGCTCCACAGGTGCGACAAAAACTCGCGCCTTCGAGATTCTGGGTTGCGCATTTAGGACAGAACATCAGTTTGGCCCTCAACAATCATAACGCTCGCTGGCGTCTTGCCTCGTAAAGCAGCACGCCCGCAGCCACCGACACATTCAACGAGTCCAGTTTTCCGACCAACGGAATACGGATGAGCGCGTCGCAATGTTCACGCACCAACCGGTGCAGGCCGCGTCCTTCGTTTCCTAGAAAAACCGCCGAGGGCAACGTCCAGTCCCAATCGGTGTACGACTGATTTGCCTCGCCGGCCGCGCCAACAACCCAAATGTTACGTTCTTTTAACTGCTCCATCAATCTCACAAGATTCGTGACGCGCGCCACGGGCACGTATTCGAGGGCGCCAGCCGCTACCTTTGCGACGGCGCCTGTCAAACCAACGGCGCGTCGCTCGGCAATAAACACACCTTGCACTCCCGCACATTCGGCAGTGCGCAACATCGAACCCATGTTACGCGGGTCTTCGATCGCATCGAGTCCCAGTACGAGCGGCGGATCCGGAGTCCCAACCTTTGTGGCTAATTGATCCAGGAGTTCGTCGGCGTCGGCATAATGCGCGGCGGCGATGCGCGCCATCACGCCTTGATGCCGCGCTTCGCCTAACTTGTGGTCCAGATCGAGGCGCGGCACGCGCTGCACGGGCACGCCTCTCTCACGCGCGAGTTCCAGAACACTCTTCAAGCGATCAGGACGGGCGCTCTGAAGGACAACGATCGTCTCAACTTGTCGCTTGCCGGCACGCAGTGCTTCGAGCACTGCGTTGACACCGTAGATCACGTTTTGCTCATCGTGCCGAGACATCGTTTACTCATCCACGCGGATTCAACAGCAGGTGATAAAGCAGACGCGAGTAACGGGTGAACTGACTTTCGTTACTCCTGATCGTGGCCATGCCAATACTGAGTTTGCCGGGACGCTCGCGACGCCAGCCGCTGGATCGCGTCTCCTGTTCCGGACTCCAAACCAGATCCAGCACCGGTCGCAGTCGATTGTAAGAATCATCGCAGTGCGCGTTCGTCGCCTTCGCAAGCAGACAGCGTTGCAATCGTGCGATATTCTCGTTAGCGAGTAACGTCTTTTCAGATTCGAGGCATGAGAAGTCAAATCCATGCGCGCCGATGCGCCACGTTTCAGAGTGGGTTGATAAATAGAGATCGAGTACCGCCTCATCACTGAACAACTCACTCGTGTCGATAATCTCATTCTCCGCCCGGCGGCTTTTCATTTCCTTGACTTCGACTCGCTTTTCAATCAATCGCGCCGGCACAAGCAAAAGGATGCTGGACCACGGCAGTACCACTTCATCCTTCGCGTTACCCGGGTTTATCACCAGCTCGCATTCGCCAAGCAGCAACGATCTTATGCGCTTGACAGCCCCCTCATCACGCAAGATAACGACGCGAAAACCCAACTCCTGCAACCGATCAAGAATCAGCTCGGCCTCTTCCCGACTGGCGGTGCGCGCAAGTGGCAAGGGGCGCCCTTGATCGAGTATTCGCTTCAGCTCTGGTTCTTTTAACTTCAACAGTGCCGCCGCCTCACTGATCGCTTCGCCAGACAACGCCTCATCACGCGGCAATACGACCATGTTGTAACCGGACTCATGTTTCTCTACTGGTCGCAGAATTGGCTTGCGCAGACGCGCGGACGATTCTGTTACCGGCAAGGGTACGTTACAGTACATACAGTTGACGCGGGTGGGCGGATTCGCTCGCAAACATTCTTCGCAGCGAATCATTTGTGCGGGGGTGAACCCCTGCGGCTCCGAAGGCTCTATTGGTCCAAGCAAAGGCAGACGAATGTTTTCGTTATCTTTAGGCAACAGCTCCTCCAAGTATTTTGATTATACGACGAGCCGTATAATCCGAGGCGAGATTATGTTTTTGCGGACCGCAATTGTGAGATACCTGATCGCGACGCTGATCAGCATGATGGCTTTCGCGTTGAGTGGTTGCGCTGCTTTACAGCCGGTCGATGCAAACGGACCACGAGCCAACGCACCGGCGTATCCGATTGGCCTGGCTGACCCGGCCAACCGGCTCGAAGAGGCTTCAGTTGCGTGGTATCAAATGTCGCAACGCTATGGGCTGGCCGGAAAAACCGAAGCCAATCTCAATCCTTATACCGGGACTTTGCAGAGCCTGCCGGCAAACGCTGGACCAGTCGCGTTGCCAAAGGTCGGTACTGAAGCAGAGCAGACGGAGGAACAGACCAGAGAGTCGTTGCGCCGGTTCATCGTCGAATGGCATCAGCTCATCGGCGCTAATCCGAACGAACTCTCTTTGGTTGAAAGAACTGACGAACACTCGGGAATCAAAGTCGCTCGTTACGAACAGAGACCGTTTCGTTATCCGTTGCGCGGGGGATTTGGCAACCTGCTGATCCGTTTCCGTGCGGACCGGCAACTGGTCTCTCTTTCGAGCAACTGTATTCCCAATGTCGATCGACTTCAGGCCGCACTCAATGGTCTAACTCCGAAGATCACCTCTGACGAGGCCGTCGCGCACGTCAAAACGAAAGCCGTCATTACGGCGGACCCGAATGGGCGGCAACAGTTGTTGACGATTCCCTCCAATGCGGGTTTAGCAGCGCGCCAACTGGTCGTGTACGCTCAACCTTCGCCGGATCAAAGCAAAGGGCTGCAACTATATCTCGCCTGGGAAGTAGAAGTAACAAATGGCCCCATGAAAGCAGTCTATCTCGACGCGATTTCAGATCAGATAATCGCCGTCGCCTGAATGTCGACTGGTGGACCTCGTTACTTGACCAACGAAGGACGAAACAGCATTCTTAAGACTAAACAAGGGGTATATCGCGGAGTCGGGTTATGAACAATTTCGATCCTACTAACAATGTTTCATGGCAGTTGGGTCATCGCGGAAGGGTCGCAGTGTTTATCGATGGCAATAATCTTTTCCATGCAGCGCGTTTCCACAACATCGATATTGATTACAACAAACTGCTGCGGGTCCTGCTGGGTGATGGCCGGCTGTTAAGAGCGTTTTTCTACACCGGTGTCGACGTGGGCGCCGAACGTCAACAGGGATTTCTGCTGTGGATGCGGCGTAACGGTTTCCGTGTCATTCAAAAGGAGCTGAAAACCTTTTACGACGGCACGAGAAAAGCGAATCTCGATGTTGAGATCGCGGTTGACATGCTGTCGCTCGCGGGCCGTTACGACACCGCTGTGCTCGTTTCCGGTGATGAGGATTTTGTTTACGCGGTGAACGCGGTTGCCTACAAGGGTTGCCGCGTGGAGATTGCCGGTTTCAGATCCAACACCGCGCCGAAACTGATCGACGTGGCTGACTACTTCATTGATCTCGGCGAAATCGCTGACAAGGTGCGGAAGGAGCTCTCGCACGCGGCGCGTTATGATGAACGCGATCTGCACGAGCATCTGCCAACTGATTACTTGCAGGACCAGATGCAGATGGGCAAGAGCGAGCCAGACGCTTTTCAAACGGCGATGCGCGTGGTATTAGAAGCGGAGATCGAGGAAGAGACGGCCGAGTTTGAAGCGGCCACGGAGTTCATCAGGATCACCGACGAGCATTAGGAACGGACGAACGCCGGAACACGGCATGAGCACTGCTTACCCACCTTGGAGTGTGGCGACTTGTCGCCGCTTTGGTCCGCACTCGCGCGGAATGTCTTCTGACCAAAGCGGTGACAAGTCCTCGCACTCCAAGGAGAGTTTCAAATGAAACTGTTCACCATTCAGGAAGCTAACGCGCTTCTTCCCAATGTCCGTGCGATCGTGGGGAAGATTCAGCAAGCGCATCGAAATGTCTCACGCTACGCCGACGAGGCCAGGCAAGCGGCGGAAGCCGCCGAAAAAGGCGGCGGTGGTATTTCTTCGGGTCTCGCCTATGCGAAGGCGTTGACTGAATTGACTGGCCGGCTTGCAGAACTCGAGGCTCTGGGCGTGCAACTCAAGGATTTCGAACGCGGTTTGGTGGATTTTCCTTCACTGAGAGACGGACGCGTCGTGCTGCTGTGCTGGCAGATGGGCGAAGGTGACGAGCTCGAGTGGTGGCACGACGTCGATGCGGGCTTCGCTGGCCGCACCCCGCTGTAAATCAAAACCTACAACCTCAACGCCTGCTTTATTTTCTCATTGACCACTTAAAGTTATTCCTGATAGGATGCGTCGCGATCGCGCGGAGCGATCACGAGCCGACGCAACAGGCTGCCCCTGTCGGTTTATCCACATAACCGAAATGAACGCAACTGGCGACTCCCCAACTTCATCCGCGGAACGAAAATCTACACTCATCGAATTTCCCGGCATTTCTCGCAGTTCTGTGCCTCAGTGGCGTAAGGAACTTAGCGAGAGAGTGCGTGAAGTTCAGGAACGAAAGGCGCGTGAAGCTGCCCGCGAAGCCGCAGAGACCGAACGGCAACGCGTCGGAGTTGCTAGTGACCCTCCGCAACTCGAACTGCTATCTCCAACCGAATCGCCTGCGATGAATCCGCTTGTCGCCGCCGCGCTGAAACGCATTGAACGCGCGCACCAAGCCGCTTCGGTTGAAACTCGTCCATCGCGAACGTCACTCGCGACCGCAATCGCCTATGCGCCGGAACGAGAAGAAAACATCATGAGCGAGACGGTTCCCCCGACCATTCAACTCGAGCTTGAAACGGAACCTGAAGCCGTTGCTTTATCCGCGGAAGGTGATTTAGCTCCAGCAACTGAAAAACCCCATCTGGCGGTTGTGCCGCCGCCGCCGCCGCCGAGTCAACCGGTCGTCGTCGCCAGATGCGAACGGGTCCAATCACCGAAGCGCTTGATCGTCGATGACGATCCCGCGCTCAACTATCTCGATTCGATTTGCCGCAACGTTCGCGTCGACGATCTCGCAAACACAAGCGCCTCCGCTTTTCGACGCGTCGTGTCCGCGCTGCTGGATCTGATCTTTTGTGCACTCCTGACCGCGCCGATCGCAAGCGCAATGCAGTTGGCCGGTGAGAACTTGCGGGACATGCGCGCGATCATCGTGCTCGCCGCGTCGCTCGTCGTGGTGACCTTTATTTATCTGACTCTGACGACGGCGTTGACGGGACGCACGTGGGGCATGCGGCTGCTTTCGCTGCGCGTGATCGACACCAAGACCGGGTTGATTCCAACCGGCGGGCAGTCGATTGGCCGTTCGTTCTTCTATTTACTTTCACTCGCCACGGGAGTCGGTATTCTCTTCGCACTAGTGAGCCGCGAAGGTTACACTGCGCATGATCGATTTACGCGTACCGCAGTCGTAGCCACCTGAAGTGCATCCGCAACTCCTTCAGCGCATCGTCGAAGAGCTTCGCACCAACCTCACCGGCAGATACCTCGGAAAGATATTCCAGCTCAGTCCTGCTTCATTCGCGTTCGATTTCGGACTACGCGGTGAGTTTCTGTTTGTGAGCGTCGATCCCGCAAGTCCGCGGATGTATTTGATTCGGCGCCGTGCGAGGGAACTCGACAAACAATCGCAACCGCTGAACCACTTCGGCCAAGTACTGCGTGAGAAGCTAAGCGGCCGCAAGATTGTCGATATCGAAAAAGAGCCAGCCGACCGCATTGTTCGTTTGAAGTTTGACACTCTCACTCTTGTAGCTCAGCTCACGGGACGAACCGCGGATCTCTTTCTGCTGGACGAGTCGAACCAAATCGAAGCGGTTTTACGAACACGGATTCAAGGGATTTATCAGCCTCCACCGTCGATGATCCAGATTTCCGTTGAAACCGACCTCCCGCCGGCTAGCGACTCGCCTTCAGCAGCCGCCGACGTCTACTTCTCTGCCCTCGAACAGGCGAAAGAATTCGACGCGCGCGCCAACTCTGTTCGTTCCCAAATTCAAAAAGCGATTCGCCAAAAGCGTAAGTTGAAAGAGAACCTGGAACAAGATCTCGCCGGTCACGGTAATCCCGAGGAGCACAAACGCATCGGCGACCTGCTGCTCGCGAACGTCTCCACCGCAAAACGCACGGGCCGCAGAGTAACGATCACTGATTACTACGCCGAAGGCGCGCCACCGATCATGATCGATGTTGATGAAAACAGGTCCCTTCAGGATGAAGCCGCGGAACGGTTCCGGCAGTATGGCAAGGCGAAACGCGCGCGTGAGGAGATCGCCGCTCGGATGGTCCAGATAGATAGTGAGATCGCGCAGTTGAACGCCCGGTTGCAAGAGATTCTAAGCATTATCAGTGAAAGAGACGAAACAGCTTTAGCGCCCTTCATTGAAGCGAAACCCGCTCCAAAGAAAGCGCCCAAACAAATTAAGATACCGGGCGTACGCCGGTACGTTTCGAGCGACGGTTACGAAGTTCTCGTCGGCCGCGCCGCACGCGACAATGACAACCTTACTTTCAAGATCGCCCAGCCGAACGATATGTGGCTGCACGCCGGCGACTACCCCGGCTCGCATGTCGTCATCCGCAATCCGACGCGCAAGGAAATCCCGCATCGCACAATCATCGAAGCAGCCCAATTAGCCGGATGTTTCAGTCAGGCCAGTGAAGACTCCAAGGTCGTCATACACTACACGTCGCGGAAGTTTCTCTCGAAACCCAAAGGCGCCGCGCCAGGTTTAGTGCGACTCTCGCGCTTTCGTTCCATCACCGTTGAGCCAAAAGAAGCTATCAGCCGAATATCCGTGTAATCCGCCGATTTGTTATTCTCCCGCACATGCGATCCGACGAATTGTTCTCCAAAGCGATTGAACTCATTCCCGGCGGTGTGAACTCGCCCGTGCGCGCGTTTCGCGGTGTCGGCGGCACGCCACGCTTCATCAAATCCGCGCGCGGCGCCACCATCACCGACGTAGACGGCAAAACTTATATCGATTATGTAGGCTCGTGGGGTCCGATGATCCTGGGCCACGCTGACGAAGAGGTCGTCGCTGCTTTGCAGGAAGTTGCCGCGGACGGCACGAGCTTCGGCGCGCCAACCGAACTGGAAGTGGACCTCGCACAGGAAGTCGTTGACGCTGTGCCGTCGATCGAAATGGTGCGCATGGTGAGTAGCGGCACTGAGGCAACGATGTCCGCCATTCGCCTCGCACGCGGTGTGACCGGACGCACCAGGCTGATCAAGTTTGAAGGCTGTTACCACGGACACGGCGACAGCCTGCTCGTTAAAGCAGGCTCCGGCGTCGCAACACTTGGTTTGCCCGACAGCCCCGGTGTTCCTGCCGCGCTCGCGCAGAACACGATCACAGTTCCCTTCAACAACGCCGCTGCCCTTGAACAAGTGTTCGCGGAACACGCGGACATCGCGGCAGTGATCATCGAGCCTGTCGTAGGAAACATGGGCTGCGTGCCGCCGCAGGCCGGTTATCTCGAAGCCGTCCGCAAACTGACAATGGCAAATGGAGCACTGCTGATCTTCGATGAAGTGATGACGGGCTTTCGCGTCGCACGCGGCGGCGCGCAGGAGTTGTACAGCATCGCGCCTGACATCACGACGCTGGGGAAAATAATCGGTGGTGGTCTGCCGGTGGGCGCTTACGGCGGCAGCCGCGAGTTGATGAACCACATCGCTCCGGCTGGCCCAATCTACCAGGCCGGAACACTGTCGGGAAATCCGCTCTCAATGACCGCCGGCCTCGTCACGCTCCGCCGCCTGCGCGACAAATCCGTTTACGAACGACTCGAAACTGCTTCTCGCAAACTGTGTGCGGGTCTCGAAGCGGCAGCGCGCGACGCGGGAGTGACGACGGTCACGAATCGGGTCGGCTCGATGTGGACCAGTTTCTTCACTGACGCACCCGTCAGCGACTGGCAAACGGCGAATCGCTCCAACCGCGAGCAGTACGCCGCGTTCTTTCACGCGATGCTTGGCGAAGGAGTTTACCTGGCGCCGTCCCAGTTCGAGGCGGCATTTGTGAGTCTTGGTCACACGGATGAGATTATTGAACGGACGATCAGTGCCGCCACTAACTCGTTTCAGAAGATCAAATCGGCAGGTCGATACTGAACTCCGATCCCTTTCCGGGTTCACTGGCGACGTTAATCTTGCCGCCGTGCTGCTCAACGATCTGCTTCACGATCGCGAGGCCCAGACCGGTGCCGCGTTTCTTGGTTGAGTAAAACGGCTCGAAGATGCGATCGCGCGTGGTCTTGTCCATGCCCTTGCCTTCGTCGGCAATCCTGATCCGCGCCCATGGCTTGCGCGGCTGCCCGTCGGCATTCCCGTCCGTGCTCAACAACTCCGTCGAAATCCGCACCGACGCATTCTCCTGGCTGGCGTCGATCGCGTTGGCAATCACATTCACAAAAACTTGCCGCAACTGATACGCGTCCCACTGACCAATAATTGCGCGATGCGCAAACGCCCGCTCGACCGTCGCGTTCTTTTCGAGAATCTTGTCGCTGACGAGATCGATACTGCGTTCGAGTGATTCGTGCAGATCGACAGCCGAACGTTCCAGCTCTTTCTGCCGCGAGAACTGCGTCACGTCGACGACCAGTTTGTTGAGGTGCTTGATGCCGCGCTCCACGAGTTCGATCGTGTTTAGCGCTTCGGGATCGTTCACGCTGTCGCGCAACATCGAAACGCCGAGCCGAATACTACCGAGCGGATTGCGAATCTCGTGCGCGACTTGCGTCGTCGCCTGTCCGACGGCTGCCAGGGATTCGCTGCGGCGTAGCGTGCGTTCCGATTCGGCGGCTTCAGTGGCATCGACGAGTGTAACGATTTGACCGCGGTCGCCGTTGATTGCAAGCGGTGACGAGTAGACGTCGAAGGATTTATCTTCGCCTTCAACCTGGGCCACGAGGCGGCCGTGATACGTCGCTTTCGCGACGCGAATGGATGTCACTGTTTCAAGCATCTTCATCGCGTCGTCGGCCGCGAATCGTTCGAGCACAGAAGCACCGATACTCGCATTTGGGAAAATTCTGAAGAACGCGGCGTTCGCGCTGCGAATGCGATCCTCCTCGTCGATCGCCGCCACGGCGCTGACCATGCCTTCGAGCAGTTGCGTAGTAAAGGTGCGTTCGCGGCGCGTCTCCAACATGCTGCGGCGCATCTGCCAGAAGTGGCGCTGCACCTGCCAGATTGTTCCCACCGCGACGAGGGCGCCCGCGCCCAACGCAATGAGGCTCCAAAGCAGAACCGACTGTCGAGCTTTCCTTTGCGACTGCAACGTCTCGTCAATGATCTGTTGTTGCAGGTATTGAAGCTTCTTAAACAGCTCGCCGATGTCTTTGTTAACCGCGTCGAACTGATCGTGTCCTTCGAGACTATAAAGTTTCGTATCCTGGCTAAGTTCAACGTATCGTTGGAGGTCTTTTCGGAGCTGGATCCACTCTGAACCATCGAACGCCGTGCTGCGATCCAATTGCGCGATCGTCTCTTTCAGCTCACCCCGCGCCTGGTCCAATCGCAAGGCAAACGGCGGCGCAAGTGCTCGCTGCGAAAGTGCCGTATGCCGGATGCGCTCTTCGCTGTCGACCTGTGCTGTTTTGAGTCGCAAGTCCAGCAGAAGACTTTGGTGACTGGAGTATTGAAATGCCAGTGCGCGGGCTTTGGTCCCCACCTGTTCCATCTGCTTGGCACTGCGCCAACCCAGAACCGAGATCAACCCGAGGAGGAGCAGGAAGCCGATGATCAGCGGCGCGATCGTGCGAATAAATGCGCGCTTCGCCAAATCGATCGCAACGGCGCCTTCTTGCGTTGCGCTCGGATCCACCGGCCGCCGGTAAACAACTTCAGCTTTCTTTTTCGCGGGTTGCATCGAGTGTCAGGGCTTGGCGTCCATCCAATTGTCACCCACTCCCACATCAGCGACCAAAGGTACATCGAGCTCAACCGCCGACTCCATCTCGTGTTTGAGTACTTCCGTCACCTTCTCAACTTCCGCCTCGGGTACTTCGACCAACAGCTCATCGTGAACCTGCATCAACATGCGCGCTTCCAGACCGGCACGCTTGAACTCCTCATCAACGTGCAGCATCGCGATCTTCACGATATCACTGGCCGTGCCTTGTATGGGCATGTTTATCGCTTCACGTTCCGCGGCCTTGCGAATGTTTGCGTTGCGATCCGTGATGCCCGGAAGCGGACGAATGCGGCCGTAGATCGATCGCACATAGCCATGCTCACGCGCGCGCAACGGCACCTCTTCCATATAACGACGCACGCCCTTGTAAGTGTTGTAGTAATCCTCGATGACTTTCTTCGCTTCCTGCCGCGAGATGCCCACCCGTTGCGAGAGTCCCCACGGCTCGATCGCGTAGGCGATCGCGAAGTTCACGATCTTGGCGAACCGTCGGGCTTCGCGCAGTTCTTCATTTGTTTTAGCTCCGAAAACGAGCCGCGCCGTGCGCGCGTGAATATCTTCGCCCTTCTGAAACGCCTCAAGCATCACTGGGTCTTGCGTGATGTGGGCCAGGAGCCGCAGTTCGAGTTGTGAATAGTCGGCCGAAACGATCTTGTTCCCCTTTTCGGCGACGAATGCACGGCGGATGCGACGGCCCATCTCACTGCGAATCGGAATGTTTTGCAGGTTGGGATCGCTCGAAGACAAGCGTCCCGTGGCCGCGACCGTTTGATTCAACTGACAGTGAATGCGTCCGTCCGCGGCGATCTGCTGCGGCAAGGCATCAGTGTAGACGCTCTTCAACTTGTCCAGTTCACGATACTCGATAATCAGCCGCGGCAAATCAAACTGCTGTGCCAGTTCTTCGAGTACTGCTTTGCTGGTGGACACGCGTCCCGTGGATGTTTTGCGGCCGATGTCGATGTTTAGCTCAGCGAGAACTTCTCCCACCTGTTTCGGCGAACCGATGTTGAACTCGCGACCGGCGAGTTGATAGATCTGCACAGTGAGCTTGTGCAGTTCCTGACCGATGTAAGTTGAAAGATCGGTCAACACCTTCGGATCGACTTTCAATCCCGCGCGCTCCATCCGATAGAGCAGTGGCGCCAACGGCAGTTCAATCTCAGAGTAGATCGTTTCGAGTTTCTTTTCGAGGATGCGTTCGCGAAGCACGCGCGCGGTTTGCGCGGTCAGGTCGGCGGCAGTGACAGTCTGCCAGGCGTTCTCAGACCAGTTCGCGGCCGGCGTGTTGCCGTTCTCGATACTGAGCGCTTCACGCGCGAGGTCCGCGAGTTCATACTTGCTGCGCGCCGGATCGAGCAAATACGCAGCGAGGAACGTGTCGTCCTTCACGCCTTCCAGCGTGATGTTGAAACGATCGAGCAAACCAACCGCACGTTTCAGGTCGTGGATTGATTTCTCAACGAGGCCGTTCGAGAACACTTCGCGTAAAGGCTCGATCGCCCGAGCCGCGCCGCCTTCAAACTTCTCCAGATCGATGTAAGCAGCCACGCCCGCAGCAGTTGAGAACGCGATGCCGCGCGTTGCGTCGAGCTCAGTGAAGCACTCCTGCTCGCCTGATCCGGCTGGAGTTGAATCGGCGACAGCAACGCCCACGTGCTCGGCGTCAAACAGCGTTCTGACCAGATTGTCGAGGTCAGATTTTGTTTGGACCATGCGATAGTTTCGCGCCGTCTCGACTGTCGCCGGGCGTGCTACCGCCGCGTCAGCATACTCGCGAGTCAGCAGTGTAAATTCCAGCTCGTGAAACAGTTCATAGGCGGCAGCGCGATCGGGCGGACGCGTCTTGATCTTGTCGAGCTCGAGTGGCACGTCGAGATCGATGCGAATACGCGCCAGCTCGCGCGACTGTCTGATCAGATCCGCGTTGTCGCGCAACGACTCTCTATACGTCTTGTGCTTTACTGACTCCCAATTCGCGAGCGCGTTTTCGATTGAGCCAAACTGCTGAATGATCTGCACCGCGCCTTTCGAACCAATCCCCGGTGCGCCGGGAATGTTGTCGATCGAATCGCCCATCAGGCCGAGCAGATCGACGAGCTTGTCGGCAGTGACACCAAACTTCTTCTCCACCCACGCTTCGTCACACCACTCGACCGGCGGCACAGGCTCTTTACGTTTCACCACCTGCGAGTTCTGCCTCATGCCGATGATCAGCGGGTCGCGCACGAGCTGGCACATGTCTTTGTCGTTAGACACAATCACAGCCTGGAGACCTTGTTCTGCGACCTTATTCGCGAGCGCCCCGATCACGTCGTCTGCTTCGTAACCGGGCGCGTTGATCACCTCGATATTCAGCACGTCGCAGAGACGAAAGATGTAAGGCATCTGGCTCGCTAGATCGTCGGGCATCTCGAGCCGGTTCTTCTTGTAGTCGGCAAACGTCTCGTGACGAAAAGTCTTCTCGCGCGACTCAAAGACGGCGGCGATGTAGTCGGGCTTCTCTTCGCGCAGCAGCTTGAGCAGCATGTTCGTGAAGATGTAAACGGCCTGCGTTACCTGCCCCTGCGACGTAGCGAGCGGCGCCGCGCGGTTTTGCATCGGCGCGAAGAACGCACGAAAGATGTGCGACATCGAGTCGATTAAAAACACGCGTTCTGTTCTCTTACTCATTGCAGCGTCTTGGCGATGTTCGTTTTATCTATGGCTTAGTTCCTCAACATGCGCGCGCACAGTTTCACCCAGCGTCTCTAAATTGTAACCACCCTCAAGACAAGAAACGAGACGCCCCTGACAACTGTTTGCCGCCCATTGTTTGACCGCGTGTGTCAGGTCGACGAAGTCGTCGTCCTCAAGCCGCAACTGTCCCAGCGGATCGCCCACGTGAGAATCAAAACCGGCCGAAACGATGATCAGATCGGGACTAAAACTGGCAGCCATGTCACCCAGCGCTGCCTCAAAGGTCCGCTTCTGTTCGAGTGCAGGCGTGGCGGCGCGCAGCGGAAGATTCAACGTGTAGCCAAGACCGCGGCCAGTTCCCTTCTCGCCTCGCGATCCTGTTCCCGGATACCACGGATATTGATGCGACGAGAAAAAGTAGACCGTCGGGTCGTCATAAAAGATTCCTTGCGTCCCGTTGCCGTGATGAACATCCCAATCGATGATCGCCACACGCTCAATCTCGGGATAGCGCTGTTGCGCGTAACGTGCAGCGACGGCGACGTTATTGAACAAACAGAATCCCATCGCTCGCTCGGCAGTGGCGTGATGACCTGGTGGACGCACCGGCACGAATGCGTTGTTCACCTCGCCTTTCATGATTAAGTCAATCGCCTGACACGGCGCGCCTGCCGCGTGCCTCGCCGCGTCGAGCGAACGCATTGAGACCGTAGTATCAGCGTCGAGATAACCGATACCTTCGCTCACAACCTTCTCAACCTGTTTGTAGAGCTGCGGTGAATGAGCCGCCTGAATGTCGCCGCGCGGCGCCTCGCGCGCCTCGACTTCGACGAGGCTGGCCCACAGTTCAGCGTCGCCACGCAGCGCGTCCATCACGACTTGATAACGCGAAGGAGTTTCGGGATGTCCTGGGCCGGTGTCGTGTTCGCGAAAGATTGGGTGGTGAATGATGGCAGTAGTCATTAATTACAAGCACAAAGTATCAAGCGTACGGTATCGGAACAAGTCACCATGAGTACTCATCTCGTTTAGCCCGATAAATACCCGGTTTTACGTGTGGGGAATAGAGTTTGCCATTCGGCTTTTCAACGAGCGAAGGAGGGGTTGCTCATGAAGAGACTACTAGCGTTCATACTCATACTGAGCTTTTTGGTTGTCACAGGAACATTGGTGTCGGCGAACAGTCAGACACGTCATCGTCACAAATCGAAATTTGGCCGCAAGGCTCGCACGGCCGCCATCATCGCAGGTGGCGCTGGAGTGGGAGCTTTGGTTGCTGGAAAGAAAGGCGCGGCGATCGGTGCGGGCGGCGCTGGTTTGTATGCCTTTAATCGCAAGGCGGCGAGACATCACTTCAGAGGAAAAACACGAACCGCGGGGACGGTACTTAGCGGCACTGCACTAGGCGCCGGCGTTGGCGCAGCGGCGGGTGGTAAACGCGCTGCGGCGATCGGTGCGGGTGCCGGAGCTGCGGGTTCATATATCTACAGACGCAAGACACGTCATCGTCGCTATTAGTAAACAATTTCAAGTGCGGATTTCAGCAAACTGATTCGAACCTAACGGAGGCAAATGATGTCATACGATGAAGAACAGGCAAGAAGAAGCCGCGTAGTGGTGGAGACGCCGAGCGAACGTCGCGAAGTGGTCCATTCACAAGAAGTGCGGTCGCCGGATCGCAGCGGCATCTCAGCGGGCATGGTCGGCGTGCTGGTCGTGGTCGCTATCGCCTTGATAACGATGCTGGTGCTTTTCTGGATGAGTAGTCAGCCAACAACCGATACAACCGGCAGCATGACTGCGGCGCAACCGTCGACCACGATCGTGCAGCAGCCGGCACCAGCGCAACAGCCTCCGGTCATCATTCAACAACCGGCACCGGTAACAACACAGCCGGCTCCGATCGTCGTTACGCCACCGGCCGGTGGCAGCACGATGCCAGCCGAGACTCAAACACGGAACATAGACTCAACTATTCAATCGGCGATCGATAAGCGACTGGCGGACGATCCAACGTTCTCGACTCTCGGCATCACGGCCACTGTGATCAATGGAAAAGTGACGCTGCTGGGCACCGTTAAGTCTGAGACGCTGAAGTCGCAGGTGGAGAGAATGGTGAAGCAGGTCAAGGGCGTCAAAGAAGTGGATAATCAGATCAGTGTAATGTGATCTCAGATCGCAGATCTGAAATTTGAAATTCCATCAGACTCTTCGACTTCACCGCGGCGATAGCGGCGGCGACAGTCGAACCTAACCCGCCAACCACAACGGAGAGCGGCGCTCCAATGAGCGCCGCTACCAGCCCCGCTTCCAGTTCACCGAGTTGTGGTCCACCCATAAAGAACATCATGTTGATCGACGTCATGCGCCCGCGCAGATGATTTGGGGTTACCAGTTGCCGAATCGTTTGGCGCAAGACAGTGCTGACGGTATCAGCCGCACCGGTCACGGCAAGCATCAACAACGAAAGCCAGAACGCGGTTGAGACACCGAATGCCGCTGTCGCAACTCCGAACACAGCCACTGCCCAGACCACGATGCGTCCCTCGCGTTGAAACGTTCCGAGTCGCGCCATTACGTAAGCCGTGATCACTGATCCGATCGCCGGCGCGGCAGCCAGCAATCCATAACCGTGAGGACCAACGTGCAAACGTTCGCGCGCGAAGATCGGTAACAATAAAGTCGCCGAGGCAAAGAACGTCGCCACGAAATCGAGCGTCATCGTCTGCACCATGATCGGCGTGCGCCAGACAAACGTCAGGCCTTCCTTGAGCGCCGCGAGGCTCAGCGCGTCTTTGCGATCGGTTTGCAGTTCGGGACTCCCGCTCGCGCGCATCGCCAGCAACGCACCAATAACCGCAACGAACGAAAACGCGTTGATTCCATAAATCAGTGCGGGACCGCTCTGGGCCAGCAAGACCCCGGCGATTGCCGGTCCGCTGATCGTGGCAACGTTGAAAACAACAATTCCCAGACTGACAGCGTTCGGAAAATCTTCCAGCGGCACGAGCGTCGGCATCAACGACTGGCGCGCGGGAATGTCGAACGCCGTTGCGGCTGAGGCGAAAGCGCTCAGCAGGTAGATGGGCCAGACACTTTGAATGCCCGCGAGCGTCGTGGCAGTCAGTAATCCGGCGCAGACCAGCATCACGGTCTGTGTGCCGATCATCAGTCGTTTTCTATCAACCGCATCGGCCACCACACCACCTGCCAGCGAACAAAGAATGACCGGCAGCCCGCGAAACAGACCGACGAGCCCGAGCGCCAGCGCTGACTTCGTCAGCAGATAAACGTGCCAGTTAATGGCGACGAGCTGCATCTGCGATCCAGTCACAGACACAATCTGGCCTAGCCAGAGGAGGCGGAAGTCACGATGCCGGAGAGCTGCAAACGCAGAGTCGTGTCCTGATCGGAATTTCTCTGTGCCGCCTCTGTGTTCTCTTTGTCTCTGTGGTTTCACTTGTCAGGGAAAACTACCACAGAGGCACAGAGAACACAGAGGTTGCACAGAGAGGAAGCAAACATTAGAAGTTTCTCGGAGTGATCACGTATAGCAGTGAGACTCTGTTAGCTTGCGGAAGTGGTAGGCCATCGCCGCGTGGCGCAGTAGTTCAGTCATTCGATCGTGATTGGTGCGTAGTGCCTCAATGAAGAAGCGCCAGAACTCGCGCCGCTCCGGGTCAAGCACTCCGAGCTTGATCGCGATGCGCAGGAAAGCTGTGAGCGCTTTGAATCCGTGATATTGATGCGCTTCGGGCACGTCCTGCGGAGTGCGCTGCAGTGAGTCGAGCGCGCGGCGATAGTACTCGCTGGGCCGGTAGATCGTGCGCATGATGCGCTGGTACCCGGCCTGGAGTTTTTCCGCTTCCATTCGCGGAATGAAATTCAAGGTCGCGAGGGTGTTGTTACCGGTGGCGTCATTGCCGAGCAAACGTCCTTCTCGTTCCAGGCGTCTCCAGAGTTGCGTATCAGGCAGCGCGTTCAGCATTCCGACCATGGCCATCGGAATCGCGCTCTGGCGAATGAATTCAATTTGCCGTTCGAAGATGTCTTCCGGATCGTTATCGAAGCCGACGATAAACCCGGCCATCACTTCCATGCCGTGCTTCTGAATATTGCGCACCGACTCGAGCAGGTTGCCGCGGTTCTGCGTCTTTTGAGCTTCCTTGAGACTCTCTTGAACAGGAGTCTCGATACCTAAAAAGACGCGGCGAAAGCCGGCGTCTTTCATAGCCACTAGCAGATCGTCGTCGTCTGCCAGGTTCACGCTCGCTTCAGTTAACAACGAGAACGGCATCCCGTTTCTCTTTTGCCATTCGATCATGTCGGGCAACAGTTGCCGAACGTTCTTCTTGTTGCCGATGAAGTTGTCGTCAACGATGAATAAAGGACCACGCCAGCCAAGCCGCAGCAATTCATCGAACTCGGCGAGCATCTGCTGATTGCTCTTGGTGCGCGGAATGCGTCCGTAGATTTCGATGATGTCGCAAAACTCACAAGAGAATGGACACCCGCGTGAGTACTGCACGGACATGCAACTGTATTTCTTCAGGTTGGCGAGACCAAAGTCCGGAACCGGGGTGATCGACAACGGTGGTCGTTGCGGCGCTTTGTAGATGCGCTTTGTTTCACCGCGCTCGAGATCCTCGAAGAACTCTGGCAGGGTCGTTTCTGCTTCGCCCTGGAAAATGTGATCCGCGTGCGGCAGTTCTTCGATGGTGCTGGTTACGTATGGGCCACCGAGCACGATTCGCTTGCCGAGTCGTTTCGCGCGTGCGGCAATTTCGTGCAACGATTCTTTCTGCGCCAGCATCCCGGTTATGAAAACCATGTCGGCCCATTGCAGGTCAGACGTTCTCAATCGCTCTATGTTCAGGTCAACCAGCCGGCGTTCAGTTGAGTTCGGCAACAGACTGGAAACAGTCAGCAAACCCAACGGCGGGAAGACAGAACGCTTGCCTTCAAATGGAAGCGCATACCGGAAACTCCAGTACGTATCCGGAAACTCCGGGTTAATCAGTAGGATCTTCATTAGCTGTAGAAAATACTGTAACGGCGTGGTTCGCGCAAACCTTTGTACGCGAACTGTCGTTAAAATGAAGTCTTGTGCTATAAGATCTGGACTCACACGAACGGAATTTAGTAATGGCCAGTACCAGGGAAGTTGAGTTGAAGGTTGGTCGCCGGTCGACTGATGGCATCGTGAAGCTCTCGGCGTACCCACCCCAACTCGTGCAACTGAGCGTCAGTTACAGAAATCGACAATCAGCGTCGGTGCTATTGACGCAAGAGCAGATTCAGGCATTACGAGCTGCGCTGGCGGATTACGTCGAAGAGGCCGCACCGGACCGGCAAAGCAGCGAAACGTGGGACCACACGGAACGCAGATCCGAAGAATCCCTTCTCTCAGACGCGCACTAACTACGAAAGGCATACTCATCATGAACACACGACTTTCACACGCACTCGCCACCATCCTGATCGTTCTGTTCTCGTTATCGCCGGCATGGGCCACCTGCGGTGGCGGCGGTGGCGGTGGTACAGGCGGAGTTTCGGGCGGCGGCAGCCGAGACATGGGCGCTGCGCCTACTGTTTACATGGTGCCGTGGAAGATTTACGAAACGCGCAGTGCGCCGCAGAAGGGCCTGGTCCTGTACTGGTTTCCTACCGGCAAGGCTGAATACGATAAATCGAGCCTGCGCACGTCGCGCATTCTCACACTCTATTCATCACAGTGCGTCGCGATGACCGTCGCTGATGCCAAGCAGCCGGAGTTGCAAAAGATCATCGGTGATTCACAGTTACCGGTTGCCGTGCTGGCGAGTGCCGATGGTTCACCGATCAAGAAGCTCGAGAACACCGGCGGCAAGCTCAAGGCGGTCGACGTCGAGAAAATTGTGGAAGGCGAGATGAAACAGCGCGAGGCCACGCTCGACGAGCAGTTGAAAGGCGGCAAGGAGAAAGCAAAGGCCGGCGAGAAAGATGCCGCCGTCGCGATGTTGAAGCCGGTCGCGGAAGAAAAATGTCTGTTTCCGAAGAAAGCGAAGGACGCGGCAAAGGAACTGAAGAAACTCGGCGTTGAAGAAGTAGGCAGTATTCGCGAAGCGTCACCGGTTTTTGATCGCGCAGAGAGTGCGCGCATCGAAGCCGTGATGGTGCGAGGCCTGCGCACGGAGATCGCCGAGCGTTACGTTGTAGCGGAGAAGTTTTACAAACAAGCACATGAAATGGACCCGGCCGATCCGACTCCGTTGCGTTATCTCGGCGAGGTCTATCGCCATCACACCGGCGAGTGGAACAAGGCACGAGCTGTGTTCAATCAGATCCTCGACATGCCCGCCGACGCGGTGTCGCGGGCAGTGGCGCTGCACGGACTCGGCAAGATGACGATTCACGATGGTGAGTTCAAGAAGGGACTGCACCTGATGGAGCAGTCGGTCGCGGAGTTTCCGTTAGCGCTGGCGTATCGCAATCTCGCCGTTTACTGGAACTCGGAAGGCGATCTCGAACAAGGCAATGCCTACACGCAGAAAGCACTCGCACTCGATCCGAAAGATCCTTACAACCTCGTCTTTGCGGCGGTGTTCATGGCGGCTTCCGGACACGGCGACGAAGCGCTGAAGATTGCTCGTGTTAATCGCAACCTGCTTCCGGCCTCATACAACCTGGCGGCGATCTTCGCGCAGACAGGTCACAAACGCGAGGCGCTGGCGTTGTTGCAGCGTCACTTCTTCCATTACGAGCGCTATCAAGCCGTGCGTACGAAGGAGATGATGGAAGCACGCGTCGATGCGGTATTTGACTCGTTGCGTCAGGATTCAGAGTTTCTCGCACTCACCAGTGGCGCCGATGGCAAGCTGCCAATGCCCATGAGAAACATGACGGGCACGATGAACCAGCGATAGGGTTACGGGAGGCCGCTCTGTTTCGAGCGGCCTCTCTCAAGAAATGAAATTGAAAACGGATTTCAACTAGGCTATACTGCCTCGCGTTATGCTGAACTCTTTCATTATTGTCATGCGCGAGGGCTTTGAATCATTCCTCCTCGTTGCCGTTATCCTTGCTTATCTCCGTAAATCCGATCAGAAATGGTTGGGCGCCCCGGTCTACATCGCCATCGCCATGGCACTGCTTGCCAGCGGCGGACTCGCTTACGTGCTCAATAATGGTCTCGACGAAAACATCGCGACCGGCATGTTTGGCGCAACCCTCGGTGGGTATCTCACCCAATTCTTTGCAAACGAGGCTTTGCGCGAAGCGGTGCTCGGAGCGGCGGCAGTGGTGATGGTGGGCACACTCGTGATCCACATGTGGCGCACCGGCCCGAAGGTTCAGCAACGTATGCGCGAACGTCTGACTGCGGTCTCTTCGAAGAGTTCACGAGTCGCAGCAGTCCTCGGCGTATTTCTCTTCACCTTCCTGATGATCACACGTGAAGGAATGGAAACGGCGCTAATGTTGATGCAGGTGAAAGACCCAAACCTCATCAACGGCGCGGTGCTTGGTCTTGTCGCGGCGATTGCTTTCGCGTGGGGCTGGGCACGCTTTGGTCACTTGATTAACGTGCGGCGCTTCTTTCAAGTCACCGGAATCTTTCTGCTGTTGTTCATGATTCAAGTGGGAATCTATTCATTCCACGAGTTTGCTGAAGCGGGCTTGCTGCCAAACAGCGAGTTCCTGCACGCAGCCACAGAGAAGTTTTCACCCGACGGGCTTTATGGCAAATGGTTCTCGCCGATCATGATCGGGATCTGTGCGCTATGGCTTTTGGGTGCGTGGTTGATCGATCGCACAAAACACAGATTACACGGATCGCTTAGCGAAACATCTGCGCCAGTTCCCTCTTCAGCAACTTCCCGGTAGGACCTTTGGGAATATCTTCAACGAAGCGAACTGTCTTTGGACATTTGTAGTCTGCGAGTCTCGCTTTGCAGAACTCGATCACTTCCTGCTCGGACACTTTCGCCTCCGGCTTCAGCACGACCACCGCCGCAACCTCTTCACCGTACAACTCATCGGGAATACCAATCACCGCCGCCGCTGCGATCTGCGGATGCTGATATAACACTTCGTCGATCTCGCGCGGGTAGATGTTCTCACCACCGCGAATAATCATGTCTGACTTGCGATCGACGATGTAGTAGAAACCCTCAGCGTCGCGGTAGCCGATGTCGTTTGTATGAAACCAGCCGTTGCGAAATGCTGTTGCGGTTGCCGCTTCGTTTTTGAAGTAACCTTTCAGGATGTTGTCCCCGCGCAACACGATCTCACCTAGCTCGCCGTCCGGCACGTCTTGATCGTTTTCATCGACAACGCGCATTTCGTTTCCGATCGGCAGACCACACGATCCGGGACGGCGGCGTTCATTCGGCGGGTTGAAGGTCGAACGGCATGTGGATTCCGACAAGCCATAACCTTCGATCACCAGACAGTTGAACGTCTCTTCAAAACGGCGCATCACTTTCACCGGCACCGGCGCCGAACCACACATCGCAAAGCGCAACTGATCTGTTTTCAGTCCCGCCGGCACGCCTTCGGGATACGTGCTCAACAGCATCGACAACATCGTGGCCACGGATCCAAACGAAGTTATCTGATAATCCGAAATGATGTTCCAGAAGCGCGAGGCGGAAAACTTCGGGCTCACGACAGTCGAGCCGCCCGCGTAGAGCGCGGACATTGTCGTCACCGAGACTGCGTTCATATGAAACAGCGGCATCATCGTGAGGAGTCGATCCTTCTCGGTGAAGCCGAGCCACTGGCTGATCTGGCGCGCGTTGGCAATGACGTTGCAGTGCGTAAGTAGACAACCCTTGGGTTTACCAGTCGTGCCGGACGTGTAGATGATGATCGCCTCGTCGTCTGGGCTGATATCCGTCTGTCCAGATCCCTCAAATTCGTGGCTCACTTCTCGCTCGCTATCAAACACCACCACAGGAAGTCCGATCGTCTCAACCTTCGACAAAAACTCCGAGTTCACCAACATCAACCTGGCTTCAGAATTCGACACCACGTACGCAATTTCTTGCTTCTTCAGGTGTCCGTTGACTGGTCCGGCCAAGGCCCCGAGCTGCCAGCAAGCGAAATATGAGATGACGTACTCAACGCTGTTCGGTAGCAGCAAACTCACCACGTCGCCCTTGCCGATACCCTTCGCCGCGAGCATCCCCGCAACTCGCTCGACTGCCCTCTCGAACTCCCGGTAAGTGAATTGCCGGTTGTCTGCCTCCGCAAGCAGAAAGGTCTTGTCAGGTGCGACAGCGGTGCGTTGCCGCAAAAGTTCGGGAATACTACGTGGTTCCACAGTCATGCAAAGTGTTATAGCACATGATATATTCCAGCACTTCTATGAATACCTACCGCAATTTCATTAACGGCAAATGGGTCGAATCGGCATCGACGCGCACCGCGTCCAACATCAACCCCGCCGACACCGAAGACGTCCTCGGAACCGTGCGACAGGCCACGCGCGAGGAGGCGCGCGCCGCAGTCGAAGCCGCTGCCAACGCCTTCCGCGATTGGCGTGCAACACCCGCTCCGACACGCGGCCGCATCGTTGCCAAAGCCGCACGCCTGTTCGAGGAGAACAAGGAAGAGGTCGCGCAACTGCTGACGCGCGAGGAAGGCAAGACGATCGCCGAGTCACGCGGCGAACTGCAACGCTCGATCAACGTCGCCGAATTCTGCGCGGGCGAAGCACGGCGTCTCAACGGCGAGGCGATCCCTTCCGAGTTGCCGCTGAACTTCGCTTACACGATCAAGCAACCACTGGGCGTTGTAGCCTGCGTGACACCCTGGAATTTTCCGGTCGCGATTCCCGTCTGGAAGATCGCGCCCGCGCTCGTAGCCGGCAACACTGTCGTCTTCAAGCCTGCATCAATCACTCCCGCAACCGCAGTTCGGATCACTGAGATCTTCGAGGCCGCGGGTATTCCGCCGGGCGTGCTCAATCTCGTTCTGGGATCGGGTTCCGAGGCCGGCGACGAGATCATCAGTCATCCGGCAGTCAAGGCGATCTCTTTCACCGGCTCAAACGGCGTCGGCATTCGCCTCTATGAGCAAGCGTCGCGGCGCGGCGCAAAAGTGCAGTGCGAGATGGGCGGCAAGAATCCGGTCATCGTACTTGAAGACGCAGACATGGATCTCGCGGTCGAGTCGACCGCACAAGGCGCGTTTGGATCGTCAGGTCAACGTTGCACCGCGACGAGCCGCGCGGTGGTCGTGAATCAAATTGCCGACGAGTTCGTGAAGCGTATCGCGGAGCGCGCGGAGTCGATGCGTCTCGGAGCGGGAGCTGATCCACAGACAGAGATGGGTCCGAGCGTTGACGAAAGTCAGTTCAAGACGGTGTTGAGTTACATTTCTGTCGGCCGCGAGGACGGCGCTACGCTCGTTTGCGGAGGTTCGCGTGCAAACGGCGCCGGACTCGACAAAGGCTACTTCGTACGGCCGACCGTTTTTGATCACGTGATGCCGGACATGAGAATCGCGCGCGAGGAGATTTTTGGTCCGGTGTTGTCAGTGCTTCGCGTCAAGGATTTCGAACAGGCGATGGAAGTGGCGAACGATTGCGAGTACGGCTTGTCGTCGTCGATCTTCACCAACGACGCGTCTCGCATCTTTCGTTTTGTCGATGAGATCGAAACCGGCATGACGCACATCAACTCACCGACCACCGGCGGCGAGGCGCACGTCCCGTTCGGTGGTATCAAAGGAACGGGCATCGGCGATCGCGAGCAAGGCTCCACGGCCCTCGATTTCTACACCGACCTTAAAGTCGTCTACGTCGACTATACCGGCCGCAAGCGCGAGGGCAATCTGTATTGAGATTTGTATTGAACGTTAAGACTCTTTCGATCTCAGCGGTCCTGCTGGCTAGTAGTTACATATGCCTCGCTCAGAACCGAAGCGTTTATACCCCGCTGGAAGCAAAGCGGTGTCGGACGATAAAGACTGAAACGACCGGTGCGGGTGACTACGAAGGGCGATGTCGCGGCGTTGCCGGGTATTCTTTGCTGTTGCTCGAAGGGGATTTGCGTCAGAACATTATCGTCGTAACACCAAAAGGCGCGAAACATTCTCTTGACCTTTGGGACGTAATCAGCGGCGGGTTTTCCTACGTTGGACCAAAAGCGGAATGGCGCGTTGCAAAAGCGCCAACAGCATTGATTCTCCGCTACAACGCGAGTGAAGATCCTGAACACCCGGATCGGAAAACCTCGTATCTGGTGGTAGCCAAGATCGCGCCAGACGAGATTTGCGTCACCGACAAGATCTCTCCCGGCGCAAAAGCAAACGACGAAGCCC
This sequence comes from Pyrinomonadaceae bacterium, assembly GCA_036506775.1. Taxonomy (GTDB): domain Bacteria; phylum Acidobacteriota; class Blastocatellia; order Pyrinomonadales; family Pyrinomonadaceae; genus PSRF01. The sequence goes on from DASXRE010000192.1 coordinate 30,250, forward strand.
GCCGCGCCGCCGACAACGCTGCAACCCGGCCGTGTCTGAAATCTGTGAAATCTGTGGATAAAAACCCATGAAGACTCTCATCAAAAACGGCCGCATCGTCACCGCCGTCGACGACTACCACGCAGACATTCTGATTGAAAACGAACGTATCTCAGTGATCGGCAAAAGTCTCGACATGGAGGTCGACAACTCCATCGACGCAAGCGGGAAGCTCGTAATCCCCGGCGGCATCGATCCGCATACGCACATGGAGTTGCCGTTTGGCGGCACCGAGTCTTCCGATGATTTTCGTACCGGCACGATAGCCGCGGCGCACGGCGGCACGACCACGATTATCGATTTCGCTGTGCAGTACAAAGGCCAGTCGCTGCTTGAAGGCATCGACAACTGGCACAAGAAAGCCGAAGGCAAAACCGTCATAGACTACGGCTTTCACCTCATCACCACCGAACTCGAAGACAAACAGATCGAGGAACTCTACACCGCCATGGACGAAGGCGTGACCAGTTTCAAAATGTTCATGGCCTATCCCGGCGTATTCCTGGTCGACGATGCCACCATCTTTCGCGCGATGTCCGCGGCGGGTCAACGCGGCGGCCTGATCTGCATGCACGCCGAGAACGGCATCATCATCAACGAGATCATTAAACGCGCACTCGAAAAGGGTCACACGGCGCCGAAATATCACGCGTTGACGAGACCAACCATCGCCGAAGCAGAGGGCGTGCATCGCGCCATCGCGATTGCCGAAATGGCGGAGTCGCCGGTTTACATCGTCCATCTCTCGTGCGCAGACGCGTTGAACCAGGTGCGCCAGGCACGTGATCGTGGCATTCCCGCTTTTGCCGAAACTTGCCCGCAGTATCTCTTTCTCTCGATCGACAACTACGACGAACCCGGCTTCGATGGCGCGAAGTATGTGATGACGCCGCCGCTGCGCGGGAAATCAAATCAGGCGGAGCTGTGGAAAGGCTTGAAGATGGACGACCTTCAGGTCATCTCCACCGATCACTGCCCGTTCTGCATGAAGGAACAGAAAGAACTCGGTCGCGGCGATTTCACCAAAATTCCGAACGGCGCGCCCGGCGTCGAGAATCGCGTGCCGCTGATTTACAACGGTGGCGTCGTTGAGAATCGCATCAGCTTGAATCGCTTCGTCGAGTTGACTTCGACCGCGGCCGCGAAGATGTTTGGTCTGTTTCCGAAGAAAGGAACGATCGCAGTCGGCTCGGATGCTGATATCGTGATCTTCGACCCCGAGAAAGAACAGACGCTCGGTTTGAAAACGAGTCACATGAACGTCGACTACAGCGCGTACGAAGGGAAGAAAATCAAGGGCGTCGTCGAGACTGTGCTGTCGCGCGGCAAGGTCGTTGTCGGCAACGGCGAGTTCAAAGGCAAGGCGGGTGATGGACAGTTTTTGAAACGCGGAACGTGCGTCGCAATTTAACCCCCAACTCGATCTCACTGGAGAAAACCCTTTGACGACAGACGAAACTATCCAGCACCCCGATGGACGTGTAGAGCTTCGTCCCGAAGCCCTCGCCGAAATCAGTCAAAGCCCTCTCTACAACCGCGACCTCGCGCCCGTGCCTGTTGCCAGGCGCAACTGGACCACCTACAACTACGCCGCGCTCTGGATCAGCATGGCGCACTGCATTCCCACCTACATGCTTTCGTCGGGTCTGATCAGCGCAGGCATGAACTGGTGGCAGGCGCTAATCACGATCCTGCTCGGAAACACGATCGTGTTGATACCGATCCTGCTCAATTCCCATCCGGGCACGAAGTACGGGATTCCCTTCCCGGTGTTTGCGCGCGCCGGTTACGGCACGCTTGGCTCCAACCTTCCCGCGTTGATGCGCGCAATCGTCGCCTGTGGCTGGTTCGGCATTCAGGCGTGGATTGGCGGCGAAGCATTGAATACGTTTTTCAAAGCGATCATACCGGGCTGGCAAACGCTGCTCGGTGGACCAATCGGCGGACACACGCCTACGGAATGGTTGTCGTTCCTGCTGTTTTGGGGACTCAACATCTATATCATCTACCGCGGCATGGATCTGCTGAGAAGGGTGGAAAACTGGGCCGCGCCTTTCGTGCTGATCATGACCGCACTGCTGCTGGCGTGGGCGATCTGGAGGGCGAACGGATTAGGTTACCTGCTTAACCAGCAAGGAAAGTTTCACACGCTTAAAGAGTTTTGGCCCATCTTCATTCCGTCGCTCACCGGCATGATTGGTTTCTGGGCCACGTTGTCGTTGAACATGCCTGACTTCACACGCTTCGGCAAGAGTCAACGAGATCAGGTGGTCGGGCA
>DASXRE010000193.1:0-8662 GCA_036506775.1 Pyrinomonadaceae bacterium
GAAACTAAATTACTCGAGTAAGAAACTGGGCGGTTATTTACTGGCACTCTTCCTGATTCTTGGTTTTACCACAATCGCCAGCACCCGCGTTCAGGCCCAATATCCCTGGGGCAACGAGCGCAGAGATCGTGACGATCGGTACCGCAACGACCGATATCGTCGCGACGATCGTTATCGTTACAACTACGAAACAGCGCGGCAACAGGGTTACAGCTACGGTATGAACGTCGGCGCCGCGGACGCGCAGCGCGGACAGAGTTACGACCCGCAGCGTTCGCGTTACTGGAGGAACGCCACGGAAGGTTACAACTCGTCCTACGGAAACAAGGGACAGTACAAGCAGGTCTTTCGTGATGCGTTTGAACAGGGATACCGCGATGGCTGGCAGCGTTTCGCCGGCTACGGTAGACGGAACAACGGTAGGTGGAACAACCGCTGGCCGTACTAAATAAACAGCGGGCTTGTTCCCGGGGGTGGCCACGGTGGCCACCCTTTTTTTGTGGAATCCGCCGCCGATTGGCACTGCCTTTAGGTTGTGAACGCACTAGCCCAACAAAATCCAACGATTTCCTTCAAGCTGGGGCTGGCTCCTCGGCGCCGTTCCAGAGTCTTCTCACTCGTTAGCCACAAGATCGTAGTGCCCTCGACTGCGGAATTTATGCGCGTAAGCAGCGCGACCGTCCGTGAGGGACGAGCGCATCGCGTGTGGCCGCCAGAGGTTTTGCGCCAGTTTCAAATGGCGGACGTGGTCACGAACAGCGACGTGCAGCACTACGTAGTTCACGACCGCAGCATTTCTCGAATCTGAACTTCTCCTCCGTGCAACCTCTGTGTTCTCTGTGCCTCTGTGTCAACAATGTAACCACAGAGACACGGAGCACACAGAGGTACACAGAGAAAAGCCGGTTTACTTCTTCGCGTTCTGCTCGTCCAGCCACTGCTTGAGCGGCGCGAAGTAGTCGATGATCGCTGTAGCGTCCATCTTGTCTTCGCCAGTCATCGCTTTCAGCGCTTCGGGCCACGGCTTACTCGTACCCATCGCCAGCATCGCTTTCAACTTCTCTCCCGCCTTCTTGTTTCCGTAGATCGAACACTGATAGAGCGGACCGGTAAATCCCGCTTCGCGGCACAGCGCCCGATGAAACTGAAACTGCAGGATCGCGGCGAGAAAATAACGTGCGTATGGCGTGTTTGCCGGAACGTGATACTTGGCACCCGCGTCGAAGTCCTGTTCGCTGCGCGGCGCCGGGGCCGTCACGCCCTGATACTTCTCGCGTAACTCCCACCACGCCTTGTTGTAATCGTTTGGTCCAACCTCGCCGGAGAAGACTTTCCAGCGCCATTGATCAACCAGGTAACCAAACGGCAGAAACGCAACCTTGTCGAGCGCGCGACTGAGCAGGAAACCGATGTCGGCCGACTGGTCCGGCACCTTGTCGATCAACCCAAGCTGCTTAAGATACTGCGGCGTAACCGAGAGAGCAATTGAGTCGCCGATGGCTTCGTGGAATCCATCGTTCGCGCCCTCACGGAACAGGAAAGGTTGTCCCGCATAGGCCATCTGGTAGTAGTTGTGCCCGAGTTCGTGATGGACCACCGAGAAATCTTCCTCGTTGATCTGAATGCACATCTTCAGGCGCACGTCTTTTTCGTAGTCGATGTCCCATGCACTCGCGTGACAGACCACTTCGCGATCCGCGGGCTTGGTCAGCATCGATCGATCCCAGAAACTCGCGGGCAGCGACTCGAAGCCGAGCGAAGTGAAGAACCCTTCGCCGTAACGGACCATCTGTTTCGAGTCAGTGTTTCGTTGCTTGAGAGTGGCAGTCAGATCGTAACCACGGTCCGCGTTCGCCGGTGCGAGCAGTGGATAGACGTTGCCCCAGGTTTGGGCCCACATGTTTCCCAGCAAGTGCGCGGGAATCGGTTTGTCTTCTGAAACCACCTCTTTGCCATACTTCTCTGAGAGCTTGCGTCGCGTGTAGGTGTAGAGCGAGTCGTAGAGCGGTTTCACTTGTTGCCACAAGCGCTCCATCTCGGCGGCGAACGCGTCGGGCTCCATGTCGTACTTCGAACGCCACATCGCGCCCGTGTCTTTGAAGCCCATCTCTTTCGCGCCCTTGTTGCTGAGTTCAACGAAGCGCACGTAGTCTTTGCGAATCGGTACCGCGATCTGGTGCCAACCAACCCAAGCCTTCTTCAACTCCTCGGGGTCGCGGCTATTGGCCATGATCTCCTCCAGGTCGGGGAGACTGAGACACTTTCCCTGATTTCCTTCCGGACAGTACTTGCCTTTGCCGTAGTCGCCTTCCATGGAAGCGGCGATCCTGGTGAGTTCGGCGCGTTCGGCCGGATCCTTCGGCGCCGGAAGCGTGAGCGAGAGTTTCAGCAACTTCAATTTGCGTCTTGTTTCCGGAGAAAGGTCCAGCGATTCGAAGCGGCGCGACTGCTCGGCTAATTCAGTCGTCGCGGCGATCAGGTTTTCGTTCGCCTCGGCCGAGAGTGCTTCGGTGTCGTCAGTGACGAAAGTGCTTTTGACCCAATCGGCGCGGCCAGCTTTGATGTTGAGGTCCAGTAGCCGCTTTTCGGTGTCGGCCATAAACTTTTCGGCTTCTTCTTTCGTTGCCGCGCCCGAAGTTGAAGTCATGTTTGGATTGTCAGTACAGGAAGACATAAGCAACAGTCCTACACAGAGAAGAAAAAACCCGCTCAAGCACAGTTGGCGAGGTCGATAGTTAAGGCTCACAGTTAAACCTCCTGAGTTTTGGGGGAGGACCACACTATAACCTGTTGTATTATCGCAAGACCACTTACCATGAAAACTACAACAGTCTTTTCCGGGGCCTTGGCCCTGCTGCTTGCCGTTCCGGCGCCACACGTCTGTCGCCCCTCCGGGGCTTCGTCGTTTCTGGACCAATCCAGGGGCGGCGTGCTGCGCTCCGCTCCGCACTTGCCCCTGGCTACCTTCTTGCCGGGCTCGCGGCGCGCGTCGAAGTTGTCCTTAGCTACCTTCTCGCCGGGCTCGCGGCGCGCTTCGCTGACGAAGACATCTGCACTGCCCAAGGCGGAAGACAACTTTACGCTCGTCAAAGTGACGGACGGTGTTTATGCCGCGATCGCGAAGCCGGGTGGATTGGCGTCGGGCAATGCCGGTTTTGTTGTCGGTGACGACGGCGTGCTGATGGTCGACACGTTCTTTACGCCGGCGGCAGTTGAAGACTTGATTGGCGCCATTGCCACCGAAACCAAACAACCGCTCAAGTACGCGCTCAACACTCATTACCATCTCGATCACACCGGCGGAAATCAGGTCCTCGCGGCGCGCGGTGTGCCGATCATCGCGCACGAAAAAGTGATGGAGTGGCAGACGGTGAAAAACCGTCGCTTTCTCCCTGCCGCGGACGAATTGCAAAAGAGACGTGATACGGCGGTGAAGCAGTTGAGCGAAATTCCCGCCGATCAGACAGACAAGCGTGCGCCGATTGAGCGGCAGATTCGCCGCCTCGACGCGATGATGTCGATCAAGCTGACGAACCCGACCGTCACTTTTGCATCGGGAACGGTCCATCTGCATCTCGGCAGACGTGAAGTGGTGCTCTTCACCTTGCCGGGACACACGGGCGGTGACGTGCTGGCGTACGTGCCCGATGCGAATGTAGTTTTCATGGGCGATATGGGTTGGCGCAAGACGCTACCGAATCTCGTCGATGCGACTGTAAACGACTGGATTGCGTCGTTGGACAAAATCCTCGCTGAGTATCCGAACGCGAAGTTTGTGCCTGGTCATGGTGAAGTGGCGACGGCCGCGGAGATGCGTGAGTTCAGAGACTATCTCGATAATTTGCGCACGCGAGTGAAACAGGCGATTGCGGATGGATTGACTGTTGAACAGGCGAAACAGCAGTTGAAGCTGCCGGAGAAGTACAAGGATTTTGCGTTTCAAAACTTCGCGGTGCCGAATGTTGAGGATATGTACAAGGAGCTGAAAGGAACAAAGCAATGAAGATCCTCGGCACGAGCGCAGTATCACCTGCGGCAGATGTTCGTCGAACGCGCAGAAACACTTCGACGAGAACGGCAAGTTGACAGACGAAACCGCGAAGAAATTAATCCGACGAACTGCTGCAGGAATTAGTAATTTATACCGAGATACTAGAATCCGCGTAGGAGGCCGAAGAAAGCACGGATTTACACGGAAAGACTGGATCTCTGGGCTATGGAGCGGCGATGCCTTTCTTGATGTTCCGTTGCCACGCTTCGTAGTTTCTAATCCGGCGTTTTGCTTGTTTGCGTGTTAGTTTCATTTCCTGGGCTACGTAATCGATCCGGGCAGTTCGATCTTTTTTCTTGTCAAAGCGGTCGCCTGGCGCCCTGAGGTAGACTTTGTAAGCAAAAGCCCATTCTGCTTTTATTTCTTCGGTGGCCTGGACGCCACGTCTCTCTGGCATGCTGCGGCTCCCTTCAGGAGGTTTTTTGCCTCGGGATAATACCTCCCACTTACTTCCGCCGCAACCAAGTAAGCAAGGATATAGTACTCAGCACCACGGCCACCGCAATCACTCCATACACCACGTACGAAACGACGTCCGAATTGATGTAGGCAATCAGTTTGCGGCCAAAATACAGCGCCAGCAACGCCTCAGTCGTGCATCTCAAGAGCCTGCCGACAAACACTGCGCCAAATAATTTTGAGCGCGGAGTCTGCAACGCCGAAGCGGTCATTACCACCGGCGTGAACGGAAATGGCGGCGGCAGTAGCGTGGCGAGAAAAACGGTAATACCGGCCTTGTTTTCGATCCTGGTTTTTAACTTGTCGATTTTTCGCCGGCTCACGAAGTGCTCGAGTCCTTTTTCGCCGGCCTTGCGCATGATCAAATCGATCACAAACACGCCCACGATCGAACCGAGCGCGGAGACAATCACGTAACTGATCCATCTCAGCGTGCTCTTTCCCGAACTCACCAGCGCGATGAGCAACAGATCGTTGCCGAAAGGAAGGACGAGGAAAGAAGAGTCGAGGGCACTCAGCAGGAACAGGCCCAGGATACCGAGCCGGAGAAAAAATCTGACCATCAATTCCGCGTTCTAAGTAATCCTTGTACGATTGCCAGTCGAGCCATGATGCGCGGTTCAGCGAGTTGAAAGCGTCCGGCCAGCGTTTCCGCACGTTCGAAATCACTGCGCGCCAACACCGCCAGCTCCTGTCCAAAGCGATTCACCATCGCGGTCAAGCCGCTTCCCGCTTGCATCGACATCTCACCGTCGCGAAACATGTTCACTTCAAAACCATTCAACACCGTGGCAGCGGAAAGCAATTCGTTGAGCTGACTGATGCCGGGCTCGATAACTTCAAAACTGCGCGTCGGATCTACCGTCGCAAACGCGTCCGCCACTTTGAGCTGTTGCTCAAACTGGTCGTAACTGGTCGCACGACGGCTCGTCATCTGCTTGGCTTCATCCAGCAACTGTGATGCCAGTTTCGCGTTACTTTGCTTTGTGTCGCGGGCCAACTGAAGCAACAAGTCGATCTTGTCGTCATCGGACTGCACGCGAGCAAGGATTTGCCTGATCTCGTCGAGCCGAGCGCCTTCAGCTTTCTGGGCCATCTCGCGGAAATCGATCCGCTGCATCACACTGTCGCGAGCATTCGCTTGCAAATGATCGCTCGCGATCTGGCGCGCGCGATTGGTGTCGCCTTCCTCGATCGCTTTGAACGCAGCTTGTTGGTAAAGGCGTGATTGCATCTGCGGCGGCGCAACGGTCGCGGCTTGAAACAGCGCGTCGGCGGTTGGATTACCCTGAAGCGCACCGAAGGCCTGCGCCGCATTCAACTGCGAAATGTTATTCCCCATGCCCACTTCGGAAAGTTTCTGTCGCACAAGAGCCGACTTCCCGGGCAAATACTGATCGACCAGCGGCAACGCCATCTGTAAACCTGCGAGCAAGCGCCGCGCGCCGTTCTGTTCCAGTTGCGCGTCGGTTGGTGCTGACTGGGTGTTGCTTCCTACGACCGTCGTAACTCCGCGACGCTGCGGCCCGCCACCTGGGCCATTCGGAACAGCCGGACGTTGATTGGCTTGTGTTGCCGCCGTGGCTTTCAAAGCCAGATCCACGACAGTGCTGAGCAAATCAACGTAAGCTCCCTGGTCGAGCACCGGTCCTCTGCGGAGAACTGCGTCCTTCGGAGTGGCATTCGCGCTCGTATCAACCACTCGCGGTCCGCTAGTCAACAGCGACTGTGCCAGATTTGAAGCTTCGTTGTTGGTTAACAGATTTGCCGACTGAAGTTTTTTGACTGTTTTGTCAGATAGCTTCGCAGCAGCTTCCGCGTCTTGTTGCTGCAGTCGATAAATGACTTCGGGCAGCGTGCGGGGGAAAGTTCCTTTGTCCATCATCAGCTCGGCATTCAGAGCAGCGAACTTGGGATCGAGGGCAGCGACCCGGCCGAGCAGCACCTGTTCGAGATTATCGTCCGGGGTGATTTGAATTCGCGGGCGCGCATTCTGATCCAGTTCTATTGGCTGCGCGGGTTTGGTGGCAGCGAGTAATTGATATGCGAGTTGCGCATCGTGACGTGCAGCCGCGAGCACCAACTCCTGCCGCAGTTGAAAAGCCCCTCGATTGAAATTTTGTGGTGGTCCACCGCGTCGATTGTTGTTCTGCTGCTGGTTTCGACCCAACTCTGCCACGCCTTCGGAGGCCATGTTAAAGAGGGAGCGAGCCCGGCCTTGATTGCTGTCCCAGAGCAGATCGGCGGCCGCAATCTGCACTCGGACACGGTTCTCAGGCAGCCTCAGCGACGACTGCGCTTCGTCGATCACTTGCTCGAGCAGGCGGTAAGCATTCTTTTCGCGTTCCGCTTTCTCTTTTTCCACGTCTTCCGCGGACGGTTGTGGTTGCGCCGGCTGGTCCTGCGCGTAGACCGGCGTAACGCTATAAATGCTCAGGGCCAGAAGCAAGATAAACAATCTTTTCATGGGCAATAACCTCTGTGACGGACCGGGCCGGATCGTACAGTTCAGGTTCGCCTTTAGCAATTCGCCAGCGATATAATCGCCCGCGTTTCCCCGAAACTCCGCCACTATCGAACTCGTATGCTGGTGAGTATTCAACACGGATTCTTCCGTAAGGACTTACAAATGAGAAAAGTTCTACTTCTCGCTACATTCCTCTGCGTTTGTCTCCCAGTTGCGGCGCAGCAGGAGGAGCAACACAAACTGCTTCAGTTTCAAATGGTGCTGTTGAAGCAAGGACCGAAGGCGATGCCGCCTGACTGGGAGACTTCCAGTCTTCGCCAACAGCATCTCGAATACGTTCATTCGCTGCTTGAATCAGGGAAGGCAATTATCGCCGGGCGAATCAAGGACGACCCGGAGCTTCGCGGTGTTTTGATCTTCAATACAAAGTCTGACGAGGAGGCGCGCAACTGGATTACCGCTGATCCGGCCGTCAAGGCTGGACACTTCGCGGTCGAGTTGCATCCGTGGTGGTCCGAACCCGTAATGAAGAAGATCACGGCGCCACAGAAGACGGAGACCGCGTATCTCGCTTTCCTCGTTCGCGGTGACAAGTGGACTGCCGACAAGACGCCCGAGACCGAAGCGATCCAGAAAGCGCACCTCGCGAATATTGGCCGCCTCGCAGAGATGAAAAAGCTCGTAGTCGCCGGACCATTTGGTGACGATGGCGCACTGCGCGGTATCTTTGTTTTTCGAGTTGATTCTATCGAGGAAGCGCGTTCACTCGCCGCGACTGATCCTGCGGTGCAGGCCGGACGTTTGGCGTTGCAGATTCATCCATGGATTGTGCCCGAAGGAATACTGCCGTGATCTAGATGGAAAAACATGTACTGCCCGTCTTGCGGTTCTGAAGAACGACAACTCAGCCAGTTTTGTCGCGCGTGCGGCACTGATCTGCGCGTGGTGCGGAACAGTCTCGAGCGCCCGGACGCGATCACGGCGTCCGCGACGACGGCGCGTGAACAGCTCGGGCTAGCGATTGCCGATCAGGTTCGGCAGATGCGCTCGGGCAAGGATCTCGAACACGTGGCGGAAGACGTCCTGCCTCACTTTGAAAAGTTTTTGGAGTCGCCTGAAGAGAGACGTTTGCGCCGGCTGCGTGCCGGCGTGATCACTGCGTCGATCGGCTTTGGCGTTTCATTGATTGCCTTCATTGCCGCGCTCGACAAGAGCGACTTCTTCCCGTTCATAATGCCGGGCTTCATCACGTTTATGATCGGCATCGGAATCATCATTAACGGTTTGCTGTTTACGTTGCCGCGCAAGAAGCTGCCCGGCGACAGTTACGATGCGTTGGCCCAGCAAGCACTCGATGCGACTCAGAATCATGTGAAATATGAGCCGCCCCTGGTGGCGGGGCCCACCAACGAGCTTGGATCAGGGACAAATCCTCAACTGGCCTCGATCACGGAACACACCACTCATCACCTGAAAACCGGGAAGTAGGAGCGTCGACGCATGGCTGTTTTGCTGGAGGGAGGTTGCCGCGTCTCAGCGATGAGAGAAGGCACTCCCGAGGTTGATGGCACGCTCAAAATCTGGCGTCACATCGGCGTTGAAACTGATGCAAAGGCGGTCGCGATGCGGGTGCTGGAGTGTGGACCTGGGCGGTCGCCAGACTTGCGCAACGAAGAGAACGACGA
>DASXRE010000194.1:0-2713 GCA_036506775.1 Pyrinomonadaceae bacterium
AAATGCCGGCGACGGTGCGATCGCTGACGGTCCAACCACCGGCGCCGCCACTCGATTGTGATCTCGTGTTTTCGAGTTTGCCGGGTGACATCGCGCGCGAGACTGAACGAAGCTTCGCTGCGGCCGGCTATCCCGTGATCAGCAATTCATCTGCGTTTCGCATGGACGAAGATGTGCCGCTGCTGATTCCCGAAGTTAATCATCAACACCTCGGGCTCGTCGAACAGCAACGAAACAAGTATCCGCGCGGCGGTTTCGTCGTCACCAATCCAAACTGCTCAACGATCATGATCGCCCTCGCAGTCGCGCCATTGCATGCCGCCTTCGGTGTTGCAGCGACGGTCGCAACAACCCTGCAGGCGCTTTCAGGCGCCGGCTATCCCGGCGTTTCGTCGCTCGACATTCTCGACAACGTGTTGCCTTACATTGGAGGGGAAGAGGAGAAGATCGAAACCGAGACGATGAAGATACTCGGCCGCTTCACCGATTCACGAATCGAACTCGCGCCGATGGCGGTCAGCGCCCAGTGTCATCGCGTGAACGTGGCGGACGGACATATGGCCGCGGTGCGCGTGAAGTTCGCACGTAAACCAACCCTTGATGAACTACGCGAATCGTTAACTTCATTTCGTTCGCTCCCGCAGGAGCTTGGGTTATATTCGGCGCCGGCGACGCCGATCGTCGTACGCGACGAGCAGGATCGGCCACAGCCGAAGCTGGACCGCGATGCCGGCAACGGCATGACCATCACTATCGGCAGACTAAAACCCGATTCGGTGCTGGATTATCGTTTTGTCGTGTTGAGTCATAACACGATTCGCGGCGCTGCGGGCGCGGCCATTTTGAACGCCGAACTCCTCGTTGCCCTGGGCCACTTATGAAAACAAAACTACTTCTCGTTGTCCTGTTAACCTGTCTTCCAACTGTCGCGCAATCACAAGCCCGCCTCGACGATCAAGTAAAACCACTCGTAAACTCCTTCAAAGGCAAAGTCAGTCTCTTCGCCAAGAACCTCGACACGGGCGAAACTTATGCGCTCAACGCTGACGAACGCGTACGCACTGCCAGCACGATCAAGATCGCCGTCATGATCGAAGCGTTCGCCCGCGTCGCTGAAGGCAAGATCAAATGGACTGACGAAGTGGTGCTCACGAAAGAGAAGAAAGTCACCGGCTCCGGCATTCTCAGCGAACTCTCAGACGGTCTTCATCTCACGTTGCGTGACGGCGTTAACCTGATGATGCTCCTCAGCGACAACACGGCGACCAATCTCGTGCTCGACGTTTTGACCACCGACGCGGTGAACGCGCGCATGGAATCACTCGGTTTCAAAAACATCAAGATCATGCGCAAGGTTGGCAGCGGCGGCGAGAGCATGGCCGGAAAAGATCCGGAGAACAAGAAATACGGACTCGGCATGGCGACGCCGCGCGAGATGGTGCTCGTGATGGAAAAACTCGATCGCGGCGAGGTCATCAGCCCTGCGGCATCGAAAGAGATGATCGAGCTGATGAAACGTGAGCAGGCTCGTTACGCAATCGGTAGATCTCTTTGGGACGTGCCGATGGCCAGCAAGTACGGCGCGCTGGATCGCCTGCGCAGTTCAATCGGAATTCTCTACACGAAGAACGGCAAGATCGCGATGGCCATTTCGTGCGATGAAATGCCGGAAGTGATGTGGTCGGTCGATAACCCCGCCTACCTCTTAATGTCCCGCCTTTCGGAAGTACTCGTGGACGGACTGGCAAAGAAATAGAAGCGTTTCTGCCTTCTTTGTAGCCCTACCCCCTCCGAATTTCTATAGACGATTTGAAAAATTTGGATATACTTTCAGGCCTCAGATCCAAACCAGCGGTGGCTTGAACCCGAAAATCGTAGGGTTTCGCGATGGCTCATACAGAAGATCCTCGCGGAATGATATCTGCAAGAACGGCAATTAACTGTCAAGCTGTACCAGGATTTTCACCCACCGCTTCAGACTGTTGAAGATTAAAGTCGTCGGATTTTAGGTTCGTTCGCTTTTCCTGAAGGTGGTGAGTGAGTTCACCAACCCTGTTCACTTAGAAAACTCTGCAGTTGCGCAGCGTGAGAGTTGAAAGTCACTGCTGCGAATTGCAGACCATCTTTATCGGAGGACACCAATGAAACGAGAGAGCTTTAAAGCAGGCAGTGTTATAGCTGTTTGGTGCGGCGTTCTTCTGGTTTGTTTAGCGTGCTGCCTCAACGTTATGGCGCAGAGCAGTACATCTTCGGTTACGGGAACCGTCGTAGACCCGCAAGGCAATGTGATTCCCGGCGCAACCGTGACCCTGACGAACGCGCAAAAGAATTTTACTCGCACGCAGACTACCACTGACAACGGCAGCTTTGCTTTTAGTCTGATCCCGCCGGGCCAATATCAGGTGGATGCTGAAGCCAAGGGCTTCAAAAAAGGTGTTCTCACTGATGTGAGCGCTCAGGTTGCCAAACCCACGACCATCACAATTCAACTCGAAATCGGCAGTGTCTCGGAAGTAGTGACGGTATCCGCGGGTGCCGGTGAAGTACTCGTGAACAAACAAGATGCAACCCTCGGAAATAACTTCGTCAATCAGCAGATTACGCAGTTACCATTAGAGGCACGCAGCCCACTTGCTCTGGTAACTCTTCAGCCCGCTGTTACGAAGGAGGGTTACGTCGCCGGCGCACGTGCCGACCAGTCGAACGTCACTCT
>DASXRE010000195.1:0-25417 GCA_036506775.1 Pyrinomonadaceae bacterium
AATAAACCTGCAATCCTGTCTTTCATTCCGAGACACCCATTTGCCACAGCATAAAGGCGTAGTCAAATGCGCTTTCGCGCAGGGCGTCGTAGCGGCCGGAGGCGCCGCCGTGACCAGCGCCAAAGTTGACTTTCAACAACAGCGGGTTGCTGTCAGTCTTCATCGCGCGCAGTTTGGCTACGAGCTTGGCGCCTTCCCAATAAGGGACCTGACTGTCATTGAGCGAGACTTTCACGAGCGTCGCCGGATAATTTTTCTTTCCGACGTTGTCGTATGGCGAATATTTCTTCATGTACTCGAACGCCGGCTTCTCGTTTGGATTACCCCACTCAATGTATTCGCTCGTCGTCAACGGCAACGAAGCATCCAGCATCGTGTTGAGCACGTCCACAAACGGGACATGCGACACGACCGCCTTGAACAGATCAGGCCGCATGTTAGTAACGGCGCCCATCAGCAAACCGCCCGCACTGCCACCTTCGATAACCAGTCGATCACTCGACGTGTACTTCTGCTTCACCAGCGCGTCGCCGCAGGCGATGAAATCAGTGAACGTGTTGATCTTGTTCATCATGCGGCCGGCTTGACGCCATTCCTCGCCGAGCTCCCCGCCGCCGCGAATGTGTGCGATCACGTAGATCACGCCGCGATCCAGCAGACTCAATCGCGACGAAGAGAAAGTCGGCGGAATTGAAATGCCGTATGAGCCGTAGCCGTAGAGTAGCAGCGGCGCCGAGCCGTCCAGCTTGACTCCCTTTCGATAGACCATCGACATCGGAATCTTCGTGCCATCAGAAGCGGTGGCAAACACGCGCTCGGCTTTGTAGTTATTACAGTCAAAGCCGCCGGGCACCTCAGTTTGCTTCTGGAGCGTCGACTTGCCTGTGTTCATGTCGTAATCGAAAATCGAATTGGGCGTCACGAGCGAGTTGTAGCTGTAGCGCGCCACCGACGTGCTGAATTCGCGATTCGATGTCAGGCCGGCGGCGTAAACCGGTTCCGGAAAGTTGATCCGGTTTCGCTTTTGAGTTTTGAAATTGATGACTTCGAGTTGCTGGAGCCCGTTTTCCCACTCGGACAACACCGCGTGATCGGCAAACAAGTCGATGCCTTCAACCTTAACCGCCAGCCGGTGCTCCACGAACTCTTTCCAGTTCTTTTCTGATGGATCACTTACCGGCGCAGTGACAACGCGGAAGTTCTTCGCGCCTTTGTTGGTCCGAATGTAGAAAAGATCGCCGCGATGATCGACGTCGTACTCGTGTTCCGGTTCCCGCGGCAATATAACTTTCAAGGAAGCATTCGGATCATTCGCCGGCAGATAACGAACCTCGCTCGACGTCTTGCTGAACGCCTGGAGGAAAACCACAGCCTTATCACGTGATCTTCCGGTGCCGATATCGAAGAGCTCATCTTTCTCTTCGTAAACGAGGTCGGTTTTATCCGTTCCGAGCACGTGCCGGAAAAACTTGTCGCTTCGCTTCGTGACCGCATCTTCAGTCACGTAAAAGATCGTCTTGTTATCCGTGGCCCAGGCGAGATTGTTCACGCGTTCCACTCGCTCGGAAAGGATCTGGCCAGTACGAAGGTCCTTGATCTGTAACGTGTATTGCCGGTATCCGGTGTTGTCGGTGCTGTAGGCAAGCAGGTTTCCATCGTCACTCGGAACGAACAGCCCGATGCTCATGAACTTCTGCCCTTTGGCAAGTTCGTTTTGATCGATGACTATCTCTTCCGGCGCGTCGAGATTGCCGCGCTTCCGACAGAAGGTCGGATACTGTTTACCTTCTTCAGTTCGCGTGTAATAGAAATAATCGCCCCAGCGATAGGGCACGCTCTTGTCCGTCTGCTTGATGTGGCTGAGCATCTCGTTGTAGAGCCGCTCCTGAAGGCCCACCGTCGACTTCATCACCGTTTCGGTGTACGCATCTTCAGCTTTCAAGTATCCCAGCACCGCGGGATTGGTCTTTTCGCGGAGCCAGAAATAGTCATCAACAAGTGTTTCGCCATGAATGTTTGTGGTCTTCGATTTCTTTTCTGCCATTGGTGGTTGACTCGGCGCGGAGCCTCCGTTTGATTGTGCCTTCAACGCGCCGTTAATCGAAAGCATGGATGATACAAAAAACACGACCGTCAAAAGGTGAATGGATCTTTTCCGCATGGAGCACCTTCCTCATCGAGTCAGATTGTGGAGAGGGAGACAGGTTTTGTTTCTGAAAGCCGGCGCACGGCCGGCCTAGTCGTGAACCGTTCAACCGCGTGGCGGGTTGCCCCAACCCGACCTGACATACTTACCGTCTTCCACTATGCACGGAACCGTCGGATCACCGCCGGAGTAAGAGAACATCTCGGCTCGATGTGCTTTGTTGTTTTGTGCGTCGTAGTCGAGAAACGGAATACCCTTGCTCATGTAGTATTCGCGCGCCTGCTGGCAATACGGACATCCCGGCTTGGTATAAATCACTAAGGCCAAATCGTTTACCCTCGCGTTTTTGTTACAAATTTAGTAGTGAGGGATTATACTGCCGCTGCCTATGACTGAACAAAGCGCAGCAAACAGCGGCGTGGACAAGTTTGCTGCCGATCTGCTCGACCCGTACGAGAAACTGGTAAACATCGAAATACTCGGTAGGCAGGTCAGCGTGCCGGAAAAGAACCGGCTGCTGCGTTGTTTTCAGTATTTGTCCATCAACACCATCTCGTACGGTGACTTTTGCTGGAACGGTGACTGCACCAACTGTCAGGTCTGGTATCACCACGAGGGGCAGACAGAGCAGAGTGATCGGCCCGCGCTTTCGTGCCGGCTTGAGTGTGAAGACGGGATGGTGATCACCAAACTCAGCCGGTTTATTGAGCTCGAAGGCATTACGAAATAGATCTGTGGCTAGTACTTCGGAACGCTCGGATCGACGTCGTTAGACCAACCGATAATCCCGCCTCTCAGATTAATCAGTTTTCCCTTGAAACCGGAACGCTGGAGCGCGTCGATCGCGCGAGCGCTGCGGCCGCCCATCTTGCAGTGCACGACGGTTTCGCGGTTTGGGTCAATTTCGTCCATGCGCGATAGCACTTGCGCGAGCGGGATGTGTACGGAGTTTGGCAGACGCGCAATCGCGACTTCATTGTCTTCGCGCACGTCGATAATTTGCAGGTCGTCGCCTTTGTCGAGGCGTTGCTTTAGTTCGGTCGGTGTGATCTCTTCCATGGCGGCGGTATCTTACGCGTTTGTCCCTGGCCTACGCTACACTCGGGCGCTACACTCTCGCTCATGAGATTCGAATTCTACACTGATGCCCTCGAAAACACGCCCAAGTTGTCGGTCGACGGAACGGTTCCGCACAGTGTTCATTTATCGCACTGGGAAGGAAACGAAACACCGGCGGAACTGAAGGCAGACACCTCGACGGAGATCGCACTGAATCTTGTTGCCTCGCCTCAGCGAGACAAGTTCACGAAAGGTATTGATCTGGTTACCAACAACCATTTCGATACCGATGGAGTGTTGTCCTGCTGGACCGTTTTGACCGGCGAACGCGCGCTTCAATATCGCGACTTGCTGGTTTCAGCGGCGGAAGCTGGAGATTTTTCAGAACATTCGAGCGATGATGGCGTGCGCGTCAGCATTGCGATACAAGGCGCCGAACAGTCGAGTCCAAACAACGACGACGGTTCACCGTTGGCGCAGATGGTTGCCGGGCGCGAGTTCGCGACCCGCATAACTGACAACGATGCGCTGGCGTACGAGTCGGTTTTTCCGGAAGTTGAGCGACTGCTGACGAACGTTAATGCATACGAGTCGCTCTGGCGCGAAGGTTGGACGAGTGTGGCGGAAGCGATTGAAAGTTTCGAACGCGGTCGGTCTCAGGTTCAGGAGTACGCTGGCTCACGAATCTCGCTCGTCACACTTGCGGCGGAGATTTTTAGCGGTGGTGGTTTTAGTCCAACCAGACATTCCGCTCCTTTCACGGCGATTTCGAAGTTTGCTCGTGGTGAAATGTTTCTGATTGGAATACCAACGAGCGGCGGCTGGTTCTATCGTCTCGATTATCCGTACTACTCGTGGGCTGAAACCGTAGTGCGGCCGCGTATTGTGCATCGTGATCTGACCGAGGCGCTGCGCTTGTTGAATGACAAGGAGGCTAATGGCAGCGGCCAGTGGAAGACGGATCAACGCGAGATGACTTCAGCCGTGAAGTTCCTGGATGAACGTGGATCGCTGGCTGTCTCGCGATTGGACCCAGAACAGGTTGTCGAGGCTTTGCAAACTTCGGCAATAGTCGCCGGCTCAGCGGCTTGAGTCTCGACGATGCACGACGTGATCATCATCGGCGCTGGACCAGCCGGTTTGTCAGCCGCTTTTTGGTGCGATGAGCTAGGTCTTGACACACTCGTGCTCGAACAGGCCGAAGAGATCGGTGGCCAACTGCATCGCGTCTACAATCCCATCGACAACTATCTTGGCCTGAAGGCTTGCAATGGCGTGGAGCTGCTGGAACACTTCGCGGCGGGTGTCGACGACGCGAGTTTTGATCTGTGGACACGTGTCGAGATCGAATCAGTCGATCTGCGCGCCAAGCGAATCTCGCTGCGCAGCGGCGAGCGCTTGCAGTCGATCTCAATCATCCTCGCAACCGGCGTCAGGCCCCGAACTTCGGGCATTCCAGGAGAAACAGAATTTGCAGGGCGCGGAATGATAGAATCCGCCACTCGCGATCGCGATCTCTTTGCGGGCCAGGATGTTTGTGTGGTCGGCGGCGGCGACGCGGCGGTTGAGAATGCGTTGCTTCTGGCGGAAGTTTGCCCCACAGTGACGCTGGTTCATCGCGGCAAGAAGCTGCGCGCGCGGCGCGAATTGGCTGAACGGTTGCAACCGAACCACGCAGTCACCGTTTTCACCGAATCTGTTTTGACGCGTATCATCGGCGAAGATCACGTTGAAGCGGTCGAGATTCTGCGTAAGGACGGTTTGAAGCCGTTTCAATTGGCGGTGCGTGGCGTGTTGATTCGCATCGGCGTTGAACCAAACACCGAACTCTTCCGAGGCCAGGTGGAACTGGACCAGAAGAATTACATCGCGGTAAACAGTGAACAGGAGACGAGCGTGCCAATGGTCTTTGCTGCCGGTGACGTTTCGAATCCGACAGCGCCGACCATCAATGGCGCCACGGGCGCGGGCGCGACGGCTGCGAAGGTAATTGCGGCCCGTCTCAACGCGCAAAGAATCAATGGCTGAAGTTGAGATTGACGTTTCCGTGCCATATTCGGACGCGCACATCGCGGCGTATCCGATCGAGTACATTGCGGGCATCGATCTCTACAACGCCGGCGAGTTTCATGCGGCGCACGACGCATGGGAAGAACGTTGGATGGGTGAGGTTGGACCACAGGAGAAGCTGTTTCTCCAGGCGATGATTCAGTCGGCGGTTGCGTTTCACCATCTGGACATCGGCAGGCCCGGCGCGGCGAGGCAAATGTACTTGCGGGCCAAAGAGAAGTTTGCGCGGTTGGGCTGTCGGGTTTTCATGTCACTTGATCTGGATGAGTATCAGGCGCAACTTGATGCAGCGTTGTCGTGGTTGTTGAGTGTTCCTGATCCACGACAGTTGCGGAAGCCGGCGATTGTTCCGCCGCAGATCAGGTTGTTGGCGGTGGTGGACGAGTTCGATTAGAAGGGTCAGTTGCGTATTCCTGGTTCGGTGCGAATAGTGTTGCTGGCGGTGTGGTTTGGCGCGGCGCTGTTTTTCAGCGTCGTGGTTGCGCCTGCGGCTTTTGGCGTGTTGCGATCGTACGGGCTTTCAAATGCGAGCGAGATTGCGGGCGCGATCGTGACGCGTTCGCTTTCGGTAGTGAATGTCGCGGGTTTTGTGATTGCGTTGTTGCTGTTGTTGACACTTTTTGCGAGACGCGGGCCGCTCGGGCGATGGAGCCTGATCGCGGAGACGATTTGTCTCGCGCTGATTGTGATGGCAACAGGTTTGGGACACTGGGTCATCGCTGCTCGGATGCGCGCGCTGCGGGCCGCCATGGTCCTGCCAATCGATCAGATCGCGGCGGACGATCCGCGTCGCATCGCGTTTAGCAGCCTGCACGGGTATTCGGTGAATGCGCTTGGGCTTGCTATGATTGCCGCCCTGGTGGCATTAGTGCTCATGGCTCGAAGCCTGCGCCAATAAACAAAAGGGAGAACTCATCAGCAGGTGGCGATTATCGAGGACATCGACGGCTGGCGGCGAGGCTTCAATGATTGGAAACAGAGCGCGGGCGCGACTCGAACCGGCGACGTTGGTGACGACTATCCGTTTGTGAGAAACCGGCGGGCGCCATTCACCGCGGCGCGCCGGGCGCTTCCGATGTTGAATCTGGCGTTGATCTCTTCGGCGGGCGCGTACATCGACGGCACGAAGGAGTTTGGCGACTCTGATGCAAGTTTCCGAGAGATTCCGATCGAAGTTGAAAGCGCAGATCTTCGTTACGCCGCGCGTGGTTACGATCCGACCGCGGTTCAGCAGGACATGAATTCCGAAGTGCCGGTGCAACGACTACTCGAGTTTGAGCACAATGGAATTATTGGCCAGCTCAATCCGGTCTTCTGGAGTTTTTGCGGTTTTATTCCTGATGCGGGGCTGGTGGTTGACGAGCTCGTGCCCAACTTGCTTGAGCGAATCAAGCGTTACGAGGTGCAGGCCGCGTTGTTGGTTCCGGCTTCACGTCTGTGTCATCAGTCGGTCGGGTTGGTCGCGCGCGGGATTGAACTCGCCGGCATTCCCACGATGACGCTTGCGGTCGTCAGAGACGTGATTGAAAGCGTGCGAGCGCCTCGCGTGGCGTATTACGACGGAGAACTCGGCAGCGTTGCCGGTAAACCCAACTGGCCTGAACATCAACGACGTATTCTCGATGAAGCGCTGCGGTGGATCGAACCGATGGACCAGGTCGGCGTTCGCAAATTAACCGTGGATCTGGAAAGTCAGGTCGAACAGGCTCGCGGCGAGCGTTAAACTTCCAACCCCTAAAAATCTTGAAACGAAACATCGTATCCTTTCTCGTTGCCCTCATCGCCGCTTCGCTCGCCTATTTATTCTTTGCGCCTGTGCCGATCGCGCCCGCTGCATGGACGCCGCCGGCTGCTCCCGCTCTGGCCGGTCCGTATGAGCAGAACTCACGGCTTGCGCCTGTGGAAAGATTGAGTCTGGGTCAAGGCCACGCGCCCGAAGATGTAGCAATCGACTCGGAAGGTCGGGTTTACGGCGGACTCGAAGATGGACGAATCGTTCAGCTTCAGCCGGACGGAAAACAACCGCGCGTGTTTGCGAACACTTATGGGCGGCCGCTGGGACTGGTTTTCGATCGCGAAGGAAATCTGATCGTTGCGGACGCGCTCAAAGGGCTGTTGTCGATCAGCAAAGCGGGCGAAGTTAAGTTGTTGACCGATCAAGCTGACGGTGTGAAGTTTGGTTGTCTGAACGATCTTGATGTCGGCGCAGACGGAACAATCTACTTCACTGAGGCTTCGAACAAGTTTCCGATGTCGCAGCACGTCAACGACCTGCTTGAGCATCAACCGAACGGCCGCTTGCTCGCGTGGGATCCGAAGACGCAGCATACGCGCACGTTGTTGCGAGACGTTTACTTCGCGAATGGCGTAGCGGTGAGTCCGGACCAATCGTTTGTGCTGGTGGCCGAGACGGGAATGTATCGCGTACGGCGCGTCTGGCTAAGTGGGCCGAAGCAGGGACAGGCGGATGTTTTTATCGACAACCTTCCCGGCTTTCCCGACGGTATTTCCTCAAACGGCAAGGATAAATTCTGGCTGGCGCTGGTGACGCCCCGCCAGGCGTTGTTTGATCGACTCCTGCCGCACCCCTTCTTGCGGAAGGTGGTCTATCGTTTGCCAAAGTCACTGCAACCGGCTCCGCAGCGTTACTCGTTCGTCCTCGCGCTCGATGCGCAAGGCCGCGTTGTTGAAAACCTCCAAAACGGCGCTGGTGATTGCTACTCCCAAATTGCGAACGTCGTTGAGCACAACGGCGCGCTCTACTTCGGCAGCATCGGCGAAGACACGCTCGGTCGCTTCCCGCTGCGGTAACCTCTGAACCGCAAAGGTTTTGACCGTTGAATCGTTGAATCGTTGATTACAACGTAAGCACCTGTATAGCGCCGTGGCAATGCGCTGTCACATTCAGCCTCCGAAAATTCGCAGCAATTACCACTGTGCACATCGCGGTGGTTAGCAGGTATTCAAATTACGTCGATCACGCTCACTAAGCGCGACCATCAATCCCGCCTTTAAATGTCCGATTCAAAGACTTTAACGGCAAAATGCCGCAAACCCGCTCCAGCGGCACGAAGCTTGTAAACCAAAACAGCGAATTCGAAATGGAACAAGCCGGTCGGGTGCGGCAACCCCCCTCTTGTGGAGTAGAAACGACAATGATCAATCTGTTATCAGCGGCGACTTCCGTGCCTAAGAATGTCTTTCGCACGTCGGAGTTGGTGGGCAGTCTGATGCACAAGCTCTCACCGGAGCTTATCAACACTATCGGAGCTCTCGGTGTGGACCAGCGTTACTCAGTTCTGGATAACTATCCGGAATTCCTCTCAGGCAAACCAAGACTCGCAACCAGCTCAACTACCCAACTGGGCGTCGCGGCAGCGCGGCGCTGCATTCAGGAATGGGGCGGCGATCCAAACCGCATCGGTTTGCTCGTAGCGGCCACCAACACTCCGGATCAAATGCTTCCGTGTCTCGCCTCAGAGATCATGGGCAGGACGCACGGGATACTCTCACGCTCGCTGCGCACCGTCAGCATGCAGGCCCAAGGTTGTTCGGTGTTGCTTAAGTCGATCGAGGTGGCACAATGGTATCTCGCCGCGAATCCCGGCAAACTCGCGATCGTGGTGATGGCCGAGGCGCACACTCCCTACGTCGCTCCACTGCTACGCGATGAATACTCCGGTTACCGCGAACTTGTAAGACTGAGAAAAGAACAGAAGCTCGATCCCGAGCAGTTCGAACTACAGCGACTCGACACTACCTTCGTAATCCAGTCGATGCTTTTTGGCGACGGCGCGGTGGCGTTGCTCGTGGGAACTGAAGAAGGAAAGCCCGCGTTTGGACCAATCTCACATCTGACCAACGATCAACCAAACGACATGAACCTGTTGACCATGGTCAGCAACAGCTCCCACCCTTTCCTGAAAGGTCGACCACAGTATTTCATGCAGCCGAGCGTCCCGGCCCGCGGCGCGCACTACGCAGTAACCACCGTCAAGAAAGTCCTGGAACATCCCGACTCACCGGTCTCAGACATGCAGGAAGTTGACGATTGTCTGATTCACACGGGCAGCAAGAAAATTCTTGATGGCGTTTGTTCGCAACTCGATCTGCTTCCCGAGTCGGACAAGGTCTATGGCTCCTATGAAGTCTTGCAGCGCTATGGAAATCTTTCCAGCGCTTCGACGGGATTCATGCTGGCGGAAAAACGTGAATGGTCCGGACCGACGATCGTGGTGGGTTTTGGTGTTGGGTTTACTGCCAGCGCCGGCATCATGCACTTCAACTAGGAAACATCAGACAGCAACGTCGTGCAATTGTCTCGCAAGAGTGTTCAGAGTTGAGCCGACCTGCGCAAAATCGAAAGGCTTACCGATGATCGCGTCAACCAGGTTCTCCTCACCAGCCGGCGGCACCGTGGTTGCCCCATAGCCAGTTACGAGAATAATACGAACGTTGGGCCAGACTTCCCGAATGGCTCGCGCGGTTTCCCAGCCGTCCATCTCAGGCATCGCGAGATCGGTGAACACGAAATCAAACGGATCGCGCCGCAGTTTCTCCACCGCTTCCTGTCCGCTGCCCGCCAACTCAACCTGATGATTGATCGCGACCAGCATCTCAGCAAGCGTTTCTCTTACCGGCGCTTCATCGTCTACCACGAGAATCCGCAGTCGCGCAGTGTCGTCAGCCGGCAAGGAAACATCGACCAGAGACGATTCAGGCATTGCGGCAGGCAAGTCGACCGTGAAGGTAGTGCCATTGCCAGGTTGCGAGATAACGCTGATCGCTCCTTCATGCCGTTCGATGATGCTGTAACTTACCGACAGGCCGAGACCGGTTCCATGTGCACCTTTGGTCGAGAAGAACGGCTCGAAGATCTTCTGTCGCACGTCGTCGGGCATGCCCATGCCGCTGTCGTTGAACTGAAGTTGTAAACGATCGTCATTGCGGCGGCAGGTGATCGAGAGTTTTCCTCCTCGCGGCATCGCATCCACCGCATTCACGATCATGTTGACGAATACTTCACGCAGTTCGGAGGCACTGCCATAGGTGCTCTGACCCGCTTCCGCTTCGAGTCTCACCTGATATTCGAGACCGCGCAGACGTGCCTCATTTTCCCAACGCGTGCGTGTGATCTCGATCGCGTCGTTCAACAGGCTGCCCACATCGAGCAGTTCAAATTCCTTAACCGGCGATTTGCGCGCAAACGTCTGAATGCGGCGTACCGTTGCGGCCGCATCTTCAGCGGCTGTTTGAATAATGTCCAGATTGCGAACGAGTGCAGGATCATTGACCTGGCGACGCAGCAACTGCGCGCGGCCGAGAATCGCGGCCAGCGAGTTGTTGAAGTCGTGCGCGACACCCGATGCGAGTTGGCCCAACGCACGCAACTTGTCAGCTCGCGCAGCGCGTTCGCGTTCCTCTTTCTGCTCGGTAATGTCGCGTGCGATACCAAGTACGCCGGTAGTCTTGCCTTCAACAACCAGAGGCGAGTTATCAACACGCGCGTGACGGAGGCGTCCATCGGGCGAGAAGTAACGCATCTCGTACGTTTGTGGCACGCCTGTCAAAGCAGCAGCCAGTTTCTCACGCACCAGTTCCCGATCGCTCTCATAGACCATGTCGAGCAACGGCCGGCCGATGAAGTTGCTGCGTTCGTAACCGAGGCCGCGTAGCGTCGCAGTGTTGCACCATTTGAAATTGCCGTCCGGATCGACCGCGTAGATCGACTCGCGCGCGCTCTCCAGAATGTTCGTCAACAGCGACTGATGTTCACGAGCAACCGCCTGGACCTTGCGCAGTTCGGAAAGGTCGCGCGCCGTACAAACAACTGCCAGAGCTTTGTTCGCCTCGTCGAGCACCGGTTCAACCGACACCAATAGCGGACGATTGAGACGTTCGGGCGTGATCTCAATCGTGATGCTGCGACTCGTCTCGAGCGCTCTTTCAACGACGCACGCCTCGTCCTCTGCACTAGAGCGCAGGATGTCGCAACACTTCCGGCCGAGCAGCAGTCGCGGGTGCACTGCTTCCATCGCGGCGCCCGCACGATTGACGCGTTTGAGTTCGCCGTCGCGATCGAAAATGAAAATACCGTCGGACATTGCATCAAACGTCGTTTCCCATTCCGTCTTGCCACGCGCGACCATCTCAAACAGTTCCGCTTGCGCGATTCCGATCGCCAGACGTTCAGCCAGTGCTTCGACGAGCGAAACTTCATCTTCGCTCCAGTGGCGAATGCGATCTGTCTGGTGAATGCTCAAAACGCCGCGAAACTGTCCTTTCACGATCAACGGATAGTTGATCTGTGAACGGATATTGAACCTCTGCGCTTGAACGCGAACCTGTTCAGTCAGCGCGGGCGACACGTCGTCGTAGTGCAGCGCATCGTCGATGATTAACGCCCGGCTCGACGTGGACAGCACACGGCCAAGGGGATCCTCTTCGTCGATCTCCATGGGCTTGATGCTCTCTACGTCAGTCTCGAGATATTCGTGTTCGAGTGGTGAATTTGTTTCCTCGCTGTGATAGAGGAACAGATGAACTCGCGACGCGGACAGCGCAGTGCCGAGTTCACGAGTTGCCGCACTGAGCACCGCGGGCAGGCGCAACGACGCACGAATCGCCATCGTCAAACGATTGACCAGTGCTTCGCGAATCGAAGTGCTCTCCGCTTTCTGATAGAGCTCGGCTTGCCGGATTGCGATTCCCGTTTGGTCCGCAACGGCTTTGGCCAGCGCAATGTCAGCATCGGTCCACTCCTGGATGTGCTTCGTGGTCGATAAGGCAAAAGCGGCCGGCACGTCATCGCCGACTCTGATCGCCACATACATGATCGACTTCACGTCCGCTTTGGAGAGAATGTTGCGGTAGAGATCCGTGATTCGTTTGTCATTAGCGGCATCGGAGAAAGGCAAGACACCCGTTTCATCCAACGCTTTGATGAGCGATTGCAAGTGATTCAACGCAAAGTCTGACGCCGCCGGTTGCACGCCTTCCGCGTGATACTCGGCGACGTTGCGCGCACATTTCGCGCGGTCGTCTCTCATGAACAGTGAACAGCGGTCCACATCGAGATACGCTCCCAGCTCGCGAACCGCAGTCTGATAGATCTCGTGACTGTCCAGTGAGCAGCGGATCGCCTGCGAAATGCGATGAATCATGGCTTCGCGCTGTGCTTGCTGGGCCAACGCATCTTCCGCACGCCGCCGTTCAGTAATATCGACACCCACGCCCGCTACGTATTTATTGCCCGATGCGTCGATCGTGGGAAACTTGAAGACAAGCCAGTAATGCGGCGAGCCGTCCTCGGTTGGAATCGTCTCGATAATCTGTTCCGGCCGGCCGCTGTGAAGAATTTTCAGATCGTGATCGTGAGTTTGTGCGGCTGTCTCAGGAGGCAGCCAGTCGAAGCTCATGCGGCCCTTGAGGAAGCTGAGCTTCTGACCAAAGAGTCGTTCGAACGGCTTGTTGACGTAGACGTAACGGCCCGTATGGTCCTTCATAAACGCCACTGCGGGACTATTGTCCATGAAACTGTTGAAGAATGCCTGCGTCTCGCGCAAGGCTTCCTCTGAATGTTTTCGCTCCGTGAGATCGCGCGCAATGCCCTGCACGCCGACGGGCTTGCCATCACGGAGAATCAGCCGTGTGCTGACTTCCAGGCGCACGCGACGGCCTTTCTTCGAAATGATATCGATCTCGTAGACCGTCGAGACATGTTCCGCCGCTTTGTGGGCGATCATCTCGCGCGCGAGGTTTAGATACTCCGGCGCGATCACGTCCGCGACGTTCATCGTCATTGTTTCTTCGCGAGAGTAGCCGGTGATTCGTTCACCGGTTCGATTCAGCGAGGTAAAGTTGCCTTGCAGATCGTGCGTGTAGATGATGTCGTTCGCATTCTCAAACAGCTCGCGATAACGTTCTTCACTTTCACGTATCGCCTCGTCGGCGTTCTGCTGATCCGTGATGTCGCGAACGACACCACGAACGCCGATCGCCTGCCCGCGCGGATCGCGTTCGACAGTGATCATTCCTTCCAGACAACGCAACTCACCCTTCGCATCACGCAAACGATAGGTCGATCGCAGCGGTGACGAACCGACATACTTCTTCATCTGCTCGATATCGCTCGCCGCACATTCCGGATTGACCAGTTCACTTAAATGTCTGCCTCGCATCTCGAGCGCCGAACAACCAAAGAAACGAGCGCCTGCGGCGTTCATACTGGTGACATAGCCGTCCATGTCGCGCGTGTAAATGATGTCGGCAGCCTGCTCGACAATCTCGCGATAATGACGTTCGATGCGATGACGCTCCACCAGCCGCGCCACTTTGACGAGCAGTTCTTCGTTGCGGAAGGGAAGGTCGAGATAATCGTCGGCGCCGGCGTAGAGGCCTTCGATGCCAGCATCGTTCGACTTCCTGATACCACTGATCAGGAGCACGGGAACGTACGCGGTGCGTTGGTTCTCTTTGAGCCGGCGACACAATTCGAGCCCGCCGACCACTGGCATAACCACGTCGCTCACCACCACGTCCGGATCGAACGAATGGGCCAACTCCAGCGCTTGCGCGCCGTCGCTGGCGGAGGCAATCTCATAGCCTTCGAGTTCGAGCAGCTCAACCAAAAGATCGAGGATCCTCCGATCATCGTCGACGATCAGGACGCGGCCTCGTTCTGAGGGACTGGTGCTCATCAATCTATCCGACGTTTGGGAACGACCTCGGGAGGACAGATGGAATGCGGAGTTAATTCACCAGGCAGAGACGCACTGGCGGCGAGGAGTATAACAGTTTTAGCCAAAGTTTGTCACTGGCCTTAATTTACAAGGATTTGCGGGCGCTCGGCGGCGCTGTTATTGGGCCTTAATTCTGGTCCTGGATGCGCTTCCGAGTGGACGCATCCGGAGTCGCCGTCTTCGCGAAATAGCCGGGCCGGTAGTTGAGCTTGAGGTTTTGCTGGCGCAGTTCCGGGTTAACTAGCTGGATTTCAATACGGCGGTATGAGCCGTCACGAGCTTTGTTGCTGGGCGAATAGGCGACCAGATACTGCTCGCGAAGGTCGCGCTGAATCTGGATGAAGGCGTCGCGCAGGTCTCTTTCGTGCTTGGGGAAGTAAGCCCGTCCGCCAGTCTGCTCGGCGATTTTTCGCAGTGCGCCCTCATCGACATTGAACGTGTAGCGGTCACCAATGCCGATCGCGTAGATGAATGCGTCGGCTTTTTGCGCGCGTGCGATAGCGTCGTGAATCTTCATCCGGCTGCTGGTGTCGTCGCCGTCAGTGAGCAGGATAATCGCGCGGCGCGTGTGCTCAGCCGAAGCACTAATCAACTCTTCCGCCGTGGCCCATACTGCGTCCCAGATCGCGGTCGATCCCGCGAGACTCTGATTCGTTCCCGAAATTGGTGGCGTCCCGTTCACCACCACGCCGCCGCCGATGTAGCCCGAAGGCGGAACAAACTCGACGCGATCGATTGCTCTGCGCAATCGTTCGACATTTCCCGTGAAACCCTGTTCGAGGGTGGTTTCTCCGGTGAACGAAACAACCGCCGCCTCATCTTTGCTCGGCCGCAACACGTCTTCCAGAAACGCGCGCGCCGCTTCCTTCTCATCCGGCAGTGTTCGTTCTTCAGAAGCACTGGTATCGATCAGAATCGCCAGTGACAACGGCAGATCGATGTTCTGCTGAAAGGTGAAGATCTCCTGCGGCTGCCCGTCTTCGAGTACGCGAATGTCCTCGGCTTTCAGATCGCTAATGAATCGTTTGCTCTTGTCGGCTGCGGTGAAGAAGATGTTGGTCAGGTTGGTATCAAACTTGACGACCTCATCAGAATCCTGCGGCAGGTCTTCGCGACTACGTGGAGTCGGCGACGGAGAAGCGAGCGCAACTGGTGCACTTGCGGAAGTGCTGGCCTCGCTCTTTGTCGAAAGGGCAACGCTGCCGCACAACAATGCGGCAACTGCCAGCGACAACAACAATGGGCGAGTCAACTCTCTGCGATGCATTCGTTACTCCAGACTTTTACGGCATCACGCTATCAGCGATGGCTTTGTAGCCGCGCTTCGTTCTGACCTTCAAATCTCCGTGTCCATCGGCAAGCTTCACGTCGATCTTTCTGAACGTACCGTCGTAACTCTTGTTCGTCGGGTTGTAAGTAACCAGATACTGCGCGCGCAACTCTTTCGAGATCTTCGTGAACGAGCGCTCTAACGAGAGCATGTCGCCCGTAAAGAACGCGATGCCACCAGTTTCTTCGGCGAGTGTTTGCAAGTCGCGATCTTTCTTGTCCGATACTTGTCCTGCTTCGACGCCAGGCACGGTCGCGATAAATCCCGCCTTGGTGGAGATGGCAAAGATCGTGGTTTCGGTTCGCTGGGCGATATCGATTGCGTCGCGAATATTTGCACGGCTGTACGTATCCTCACCGTCGGTGACGAGCAACAACACACGGCGTCCGGGAACTGAGCGCATCTTCTCGTCGCAAAACTGCCACACCGCATCATAAAGCGCCGTCTGCTTGCCCATCTTTTTCACGCTGTAGACGGCCTTGTCCAGCAGATCGAGCCTGTCAGTGAAATCCTGCAACAGCGTCACTTCATCATCGAAGGTGCCGAAGAGAACCCGATCCTTGCGCGGCTTCACGACCGTTTGAATGAAGTTCATCGCCGACTCTTGCTGAAACTTCAGTTTGCCGGCGGTTGATGGCGACGTGTCCATCAGCACCGCGATGTAAAGTGGGGTTGTGAGCGAGAGATCGTCAGAGAAAGTCTCAACCGCCTGCGGCACTTTATCTTCGAGAATGATGAAGTCGGTTTTTGTTAGCCCAGCGACGAACTGCCCCTTCTTGTCCGTGACCGTAATCGGTAACCGCACGCGGCGAACCGGAATCTTGACGGTGCCCTGTGTGTCGTCGGGTGGTGGCGTTGGCGAAGGCGAAGCTTTTGGCTTCTGGGCATACACTGACAAGGCGATTGCTACAATTATGCAAGCGGCCGCCAAAGTTTTGAACAAAATGCGTGTTAGAGCTACTGACATGCGATACGGATTATAGTTCAGGCAGTGCCCGGAGTCTGCTGAACGACGCCGGTTTCGATGCTTTCAGACCTGAACCTGTTGCCCTCCGGAAGTCTCTGTGTATCTCTGTGTTCTCCGTGTCTCTGTGGTGAGTTTGGATAACCTTTACCACAGAGGCACAGAGAACACAGAGATACACAGAGAAAACGCCGAGTTCTGAACTGCCAAGGGGTGTTACAATGAACTCCACTGATTTCGGCCCAAGTTAGTCGCGCAAGGAATTCCACCTTCATGCCCGACGGCTCAAATAATTCCGAGTCCACCAGCACCGATCCATTCCCTGAGTTCATCGCCCATTATCGCATCTTGCGACGACTGGGCAAGGGAGGCATGGGCGAAGTCTTCCTCGCGGAAGACACTAAACTACACGGCCGCAAAGTCGCACTCAAGGTTTTGCCCGAAGAGCTGACGAGATCGGAGACCAGGCTGCGCCGGTTCAAACAGGAAGCTCGCGCAGTGTTGGCGTTGAACCATCCAAATATCCTCACCGTTTTCGAGATCGGCGAATCAGCCGAGAATTACTACATCGCGACTGAATACATTGAAGGTGAAACTCTACGCCACTGTCTTTGGCGCGAGCCGCTGCGGGTTGATGAAGCCTTGGGTGTCGCGCTTCAGGTAGCGATGGCGCTCGAAACTGCTCACGTCGCCGGCATCGTGCATCGCGACATCAAACCCGAAAACATCATGTTGCGGCAGGATCGCTTCGTCCGCGATCGTTTTGTGAAAGTGCTCGATTTCGGTCTAGCGAAATTAACCGACCGTGAGACCTCTTCATCCGATCCCGATGCGGTGACGATTCCGATTTCGGAAACGAGTCCCGGCCTTGTGATGGGTACGAGCGGTTACATGTCTCCGGAACAGGCACAGGGCGAGAGCATCGACGCGCGCTCGGACATTTTCAGTCTCGGTGTGGTGTTGTACGAAATGATCGCGGGCGAGCCGCCGTTCAAAGGCCGCACCGAGAGTCACACGAGAGTTTCGATCATCGATCACGAAGCGCCACCGCTGGGAGAGAAGGTGCCGGACGTGCCGCGTCAACTCGAACGCATCATCGCGAAAGCGTTGGCGAAGGATCGGCTCAAGCGCTATCAAACCGTCACTGATTTCAAACTCGATCTGGAGCAACTCAGAGATGAGCTGCACATCGAGACTTCCACCGGCATCGGGACGCGACGCGAGAACGAACCGGCCGCGGAGACGAGCGCGGTTCGACCAACGCCGACACACACACGATCGCAGGTCGAAACCGTCACCGACGGAGCAACACAGGTCCCGACCATCTCGAGTTCTGCAATACCCAAACACAGCAAGTGGAACATCTATTTCACATTCGGCCTCGTGTTGCTTTCCGCCGTAGTAGCAGCGATCGTCTACTTCACACGACCTGGCCCAACGATTAACTCGGTTGCGGTGCTTCCTTTTGTTAACGACAGCAAAGATCCAAACGTCGACTATCTTTCCGACGGAGTCACTGAGAGCATCATCAACAGTCTTTCACAGTTGCCGGATCTCAAAGTGATGTCTCGCAACGCGTCGTTCCGGTTCAAGGGGACAACGGTCGATCCCGTAGACGCGGGCCGCAATCTGAATGTCGGCGCGGTCCTCACGGGTCGACTGATGAAACTCAACGACCGGTTCGTGATTAAGACAGAGCTGATCAAGGTCGCCGACGGCTCGCAGCTTTGGGGGGACGAGTACAACAGCAGCCTCGCTGATCTCTTCTCAGTGCAGAACGAAGTCTCGAAAAAGATCTCGCAGAATTTGCGTTTGCGGTTGAGTGGCGCCGACGAACAAAAACTCGAGAAGCGCTACACGCACGACGCCGAGGCTTATCAGCTTTATCTCAAAGGCCGCTACTTCTGGAACAAACGGAACGAAGAGGGATTTCGGAACGGCATCGAATACTTCAAGCGGGCCGAGGAAAAAGATCCGACTTTTGCTCTGGCGTTCTCCGGGCTCGCTGATTCGTACGCATTGCTGTCGGACATCGGTGTGGCGCGGCCGGTAGATGAAATGCCGAAAGCCAAAGCGGCAGCCGAGAAAGCGGTCGATGCTGATCCGACGCTGGCGGAAGCTTACACCTCGCGCGCCTTCGTCAAACTCGCCTACGACTGGGACTGGCTCGGCGCACAAAGCGATTTTCAGCAGGCACTCAGGTTGAATCCGAAGTACCCCACTGCGCATCAGTGGTACGCCTCGTACCTGATGCAGATGGGCAAGTTCAGTTTGGCGAAAGATGAGATCGAAGAAGCACACAATCTCGATCCGCTTTCGCCGATCATCAGTTCAAACACCGGTCTCTACTCTTACTACGAACACAACTACGACGATGCGATAGCGAAGTACAAGTTGACGTTGCAGAGCGATCCGGATTTCTGGGTGGCCCGCCACTACCTGGCGCTGGCCTACGTGCAGAAGGGAATGTACGACGACGCGATCAAGGAGTTGCGGTCGTTGATTAAAGCACCGCCGAGTGGGCCAGTGTCTGAGGAAGTTGTGGCGAGTGACACTGAGGCGTCGGCTTCGCTCGGGTTTGCCTGTGCTATGGCGGGCAAAAAAGCCGAAGCGCAGGATATTTTGAACAAGCTTCAGTCGTTGTCACGGCGCCGTTACGTTTCTGATCTGTATTTCGCGATTGTTTACGCCGGCTTGAAGGACAAGGATCACGCGATCGAATACTTGAATAAGGCGTACGAGGCGAGACACCCCGGCCTGGTTTTGATCCGAATCGAACCGATGTTCGACGCGCTGAGATCAGACGAGCGTTTCAAACAGTTAGTCAAACGCTTCGAACCTATCCCTTAATCGTTGTCAACAAGTCTGACAATTCGGGCGGTATCTCACTGTTGAACTCCACGCGTTGATTTGTTTGCGGGTGAGTAAAGGCGAGCTTCTCAGCGTGCAGAAAATGCCGTCCAAGGTTGCGGACGCTCGCGCGCAGTTTTACGTCCTGAATCGTGTTGTCGCGGCCCCCGCCGTAGGTTTCGTCACCAACCACCGGATGCTTCAGCCACGCAAGGTGAACGCGAATCTGGTGCGTTCGTCCGGTTTTCAACTCAACATCGAGCAAGGTGAAGCGATCGAAACGTTGGCGCACGCGGTAAAGTGAAAGCGCGCTGCGGCCGCCGCGCACGACGGCCATGCGAGTGCGATTCGCCCGATCGCGCGCCAGTGGTTGATCGATTTTGCCGGAGTCGCTGTTTACTCGTCCATGGACCAGCGCCACGTACGACTTGAACACGGTGCGATCGCGAAACTGATCGGAAAGATGTTCGAGCGCAGCTTCTGTTTTGGCGACGACCAACAGTCCTGAAGTATCTCGATCCAAACGGTGCACGATGCCGGGCCGTACGCCGGCACCGCTGTCAGGAAGCTGTTGAAAATGCCAGGCGAGCGCATTCGCCAAGGTGCCCGAGTGAATACCGGCGGCGGGATGGACCACGAGTCCGGCGGGCTTGTTCACGACGACGAGCGTTTCGTCTTCGTAAACTATCTCAATCGGAATGGGTTCGGGGGCAAAGCTGGCCGACGCCGGAGCGGTGAGTTCAACTTCGAGTTCGTCGTGCTCGCGGAGTTTGTACGAAGGCTTCGAAGTTTTGCCGTTGACCAGAACGTCTTCGGTTTCGATCAGGCGTTGTAAACGTGACCGGCTCCATCCTTCGATCTGTGATGCGAGGAAAGCGTCTAGCCTCAAGCCGGCATCATGCGAGCCGATCTTGAACGTGCGGACTTCAAGATCACCCATTGCCACGTTCGAAATCTCTCATGAACGACACCAGCGCCTCGACGCCTGCGCGCGGAAACGCGTTGTAGATCGACGCGCGAATGCCGCCAACCGAACGATGACCTTTCAAGCCGTCAAGCCCCTGTGCTGTTGCTTCGGAAGTAAACTTCTTTTCGAGCTCTTCTGACGGCAGACGAAAGGTCACGTTCATCGCTGAACGGCAGTCCGCATCCGCGTGGCCGCGATAAAAATCGGTGGCGTCGATAGCGTCGTAAAGCAACTGCGCCTTCTCTTCGTTCTCACGTTCCATTGCGGCGATACCGCCTTTGTCTTTGATCCATTTACAGACCAGGCTGATGATGTAAATGCCCCAGGTGTTTGGCGTGTTGTAAAGAGATTTGTTTTCGACGTGCGTGCGATAGTCGAGCATTGTGTGAAGCCCGTTGGGGATGCGCTGCAAAAGATCGTCGCGAATGATCACCAGGGTGACGCCGCTTGGTCCCATGTTCTTCTGCGCGCCCGCATAAATGAGTCCGTATTTTCCGACCGGAATCGCGCGTGAAAGAATGTCAGAAGAAGCATCGGCAACGAGCGGAACGTCGCCCGTCGCCGGCTCGTGTTTCCACTGCACACCTTCAATCGTTTCGTTGCTGGTGAGGTGAACGTAGGTAGCGCGCAGATCGAGACTCAACTCGTCTTGTCCCGGCACACGCGTAAAGCCGCCGTCCGCCATCGTGGCCGCGACGTTCACACTGCCAACGCGTCGTGCTTCT
Organism: Pyrinomonadaceae bacterium; assembly: GCA_036506775.1. GTDB lineage: Bacteria > Acidobacteriota > Blastocatellia > Pyrinomonadales > Pyrinomonadaceae > PSRF01. The sequence continues at coordinate 20,853 of DASXRE010000195.1, forward strand.
TTCACGGCCTTCTTACCCCAGCTTCCGGTCAGTATGTAGTCGGCGCTGCGGTCGGCCGGCAAGAAATTCATCGGCACCATCGAGAACTGCAAACTCGCGCCGCCCTGCAGAAACAGAATCCGGTAGTTTTCGGGAACGTTCAGCAGTTCGCGAATGCCTGACTCCGCGCGCCCAAAGATCTCGTCGAATGTTTTTGAGCGGTGACTGATTTCCATCACCGACATTCCCACACCCGGCAGGCTTAGCATGTCACGCTGCGCTTCTTCCAAAACCGGCACGGGCAAAACCGCCGGCCCGGCGCTGAAGTTGAAAATCCGTTCCGTCATTACTACCTCCATACTTTGACGTCCAAGGTTCGTCGACTTTATTTCTTCTCTGTGTATCTCTGTGTTCTCTGCGTTTTTGTATTTGGAGGTAAACAGCACCACAGAGACGCAGAGAACACAGAGGTACACAGAGAAGAGGTGCCCACTACTCAGAGCGCGATCTTAATGCCTTGCCTGCAACTCTCGTCACCAGCGCGCGCGGCACAACGCGTTCGGCCTCAACCATCAACCAGTTGGTCCAACCGGAAACCACGATGCTCTTTTTCTTTGCCAAACCACGCAACGCCGCATCAACAACCTCTTCCGGCGTCTGCACGGTTCGCATCGGCGGTCGTTCGATACTCGAAGCTGCGAAGAAGTTCGTGTCAGTTACGCCAGGACACAACGCCATGACGTGAACTCCGTGCGGGCGGTTCTCTTCGCAAAGCGCTTCGGAGAAAGACAACACAAAGGCTTTCGTTGCGGCATACGTCGCCATAAACGGCACCGCTTGAAAGCCGGCTGTGGAAGCAACGTTGATGATCGTTCCTTGCCTTCGTTCGCGCATCGGCAGGAGAAACCTGTGTGTCAAGTCCACGAGCGATTTGATGTTGAGATCGATTATCTCGAGCTCGCGAGTCAGGTCGAGCCGCGCGAAGTCGCCCATCGAGCCGAAGCCAGCGTTGTTGATGAGCATGTCGATCTCCAATTCGCGCTTTTGCGTTTCTTCGAGCAGACGAGCCGGCGCATTGGCTTCAGTCAAATCTATGACGACGTACTGCGCACGGATGCCGCTCAGCCGTCCCACCTCATTGCACAACGCGATCAGTTTGTCTTCCGACCGCGCGACCAGCAGCAAGTTTCGGCCGCGCTTGGCGAGCTTTCTGGCAAAGGCGGCGCCTATTCCTGAGGAGGCGCCGGTGATGAGAGTCGTGTTCATTGACTACCCAATTGAATCAGATTCAACTCGATGATGTCAGCGCTGCTGGACCGGATTCGATTCAGAATCGCTTCCGACGGCGCGTTATCGAGATTGATACGAGCGACTGCGGCAGCCGCGCCTTCAAAGACGATGTTTTCCATCTCCTGCACGTTGATCTGTTCCGACTTGATCGCATCGAGCACGCCCGCGAGTACGCCCGGCCGATCGACGTGCCGGACCACGAGCCGGTGCGTGGCGGGAGTTTGCCTCGCGAGGTTAACGACGTTTGGAACCTGGCCCGTGTCCTTAAACTGCTGCACGATTCGCACGGTTTCGGCGGCGATTGCTTCCTGGGCCTGATCGGTCGAAGCGCCGATGTGATGAGTGCCGTAGAATCCTTCTTCCTTCACGACCTCATCGGTGAATTCGCCCACGGCACTGGTCGGTTCAGCCGCGTAAACATCCAGACCCGCGCGAATGCCACGCGTCCGCATCGCATTCACGAGCGCCTGCTGATTTACAACCTCGCCACGCGCAGTGTTGATGAAGTATGCGCCCTGACGCATGGCGTTGAAAAACGCTGCGTCGATCACGTTTCGAGTTTCATTGTTGAGTGCGAGGTGAACGCTGACGACGTCCGCTTCCGCCGCGACAGCTTTTGGAGACTCCCTGTAAGTGATACCCAACTCCGCGGCGCGCAGCGGCGTCAGGCTTCTGCTCCACGCGATCACCGGCATGCCAAACGCGTGTGCACGCGAGATCATTTCCTGTCCGATTTTGCCGACGCCGATCAGCCCGAGCGTGCGGCCAAACAGGCCCCGCGCTTTCGAAAACTCTTTTTTGTTCCACTCGCCGCGCCGTAACGTCACAACGTTGTCAACGATTCGACGATCGAGGGCGAGAATCAGGGCGAAGGCGAGTTCGGCAACCGCGATCGAATTTTTACCCGGACAATTCGATACGTAAATGCCACGTCTCGAAGCGGCTGCAACGTCGATCGTGTTGTAGCCCGCGCCGGCTCGCACGACCAGTTTGATTGGACCAGCGGCCAGCATCGGTTCAGTCACTTTCGTGCCGCGGACTACCAACACGTCGGGCTTTTCGCTCGCGATCGCGCCCGCGAGCGGTTCGTCTTTCAGATCCGGTTGATAAGAGATCTCGCAACCGAGCGCTTCCAGCCCGTCACGTCCTGATTGTTCGAACTTGTCCGCAATTAGAATCTTCATATCGTGTGTATTAACAGACCGTCTCGTAACTTCGGCTCAAACCAGGTCGACTTTGGCGGCATGATCTCGTTTGCGTCTGAAACCATCAAGAGCTGCTCCACGGTGGTGGGATAAAGCGAAAACGCGACTGCCGCCTTGCCTTCGTTCACCAAGCGTTCGAGTTCCTTCGTGCCGCGCAAGCCGCCGATGAAATCAATGCGTTTGTCGGTGCGGATGTCCTTTATGCCGAGGATCGGATCGAGCAGCCGATCCTGAAGCACGCTCACGTCGAGCATGCCGACGGTGCCGACCGGCAGCGTCGCATCCGGTGAGAGTCTAAGACCGTACCACTTGCCGGCGAGATACATGCTCCAGTGACCGCGTTCCGGTGGTTCGGGGTTCGCGTTCTCTGTGATCGTAAACTGCCGCTTGAGCGCGTTGAAAAATTCCTCTTTCGAGAGTCCGTTCAGATCGCGCACGACGCGGTTGTAGGCAAGAATCTGTACTTGTGAATCAGGAAAGATCACCGTCAGGAAATAGTTGTAGTCTTCTTTGCCGGTGTGCGTGAAGCTCTGCTCTTTCAGCTCGGCACGCGCGCGACTCGCGCTCGCAGCGCGATGATGACCATCAGCGATGTAGAGCAACGGAACTGACGCGAAGCTCTTCACCAGTCCTTCAGTGTTTGCAACTCGCCAGATTGTGTGACGAATTCCGTCTTCCGCTGTCAGGTCAAATAACGGAGCGGCTGTTATCGCGGCTGACACTTGCGCGTCGATGTCAGACCGTGTGCGGCAAGTCAGAAAGACTGGACCAGTTTGCGCGCGCAACATCACCATGTGGTGCGTGCGATCGTCTTCCTTGTCGCGCCGCGTGCGTTCGTGTTTGCGAATCGTATCGTTGTCGTATTCGTCAATCGAGCAACAAGCGACCACGCCGATCTGCTGGTGCTGGCCCATGATCAGCCGGTACAAGTAGAGACTTGGTTCAGCTTCTTTCTCCAACGGGCTGGTGGCGATCAGTTTTTCGAAGTTCTCAACTGCCTTGCGATAGACGGCATCGCTGTAAGGATCGGTTCCCGGAGGCAAGTCGATCTCGGGCCGCGAGACGTGGAGAAAGCTCAAGGGATTTCCCGACGCGAGAGCGCGCGCTTCTTCGGCGTTGACTACGTCGTACGGCACACTGGCCACAGCTTCGGCGCGCTCCGGCGAGGGTCGCAAAGCGCGAAAGGGACGAATAACCGCCACAGATCCTCCTTAAATGCGTTACCTGCGATGATGGTAAATGAAAAGGCTTATGTGGATTCAAAGACTATCCGTTTGAGTATGAAAACTCAAACCACGCTGCGGTATCAACTCAAACCACGCTGCGGTATTATCGTGGGCCTGAATGCCTGACGGACCGACGACAACGATTCAACGGACGGACCATCTAGCGCGGCGGGCGTTGCGGAAGTTGGTGAAGCAGCCCCGAGATGCGTGGCTCTTGTGCCGCATGGCGTGGTGGGTGAGCGTGCTTTCTGTTGCCGCGCGTTCCTGTTCATTGCCTCGCGCGCTGGCCCTGGTTGCGGGTACTGAGACGAATAGTGTCCGCAGTGAAGCTGGAGAGAGGCGTTCAGACGGTTCGAGTGGCGAGAGGCGTTCGCATGATACGGCTGTGGAGGAGCGGCTGGCACGTTCGATTGACCTGTTACTGTCGGCGGACGTGTTTTTGTTCAAGCCGATCTGTTGGAAACGTGCGGCAGTTCTTCACCGGTACCTTTCCCGCAACGGAATAACGACACGAATTGTTTTCGGTGTGCGTCAGGAAGCGGACGGCAAAGTTGCGGGGCATGCCTGGTTAGAAGCCGATGGTGAACCGATCCTCGAAAGCGCGCCGCCGGAGTATGTTGTTACCTACCGATTTCCGTCTAACGAACGTTTCGAGCCATCACTCACCACTTTCTCGCTCGAGTGACCCGCATGTTCAACGTCGCTACGCGACTAGGTGCCGCGAAGGGTCACTCGGGACCCGACGTTGAAACGTCGGGCTAAATTCAATCGACGCTACGCGTCGAAGCTGATGCACGAGCCGCAGGCGTAATAATTCGCGTGGTTTGTTCCGCGCAGCACACGTCGTTGTCGATACGTAACGCCG